>NZ_JABVBA010000002.1:0-291144 GCF_013371425.1 Anaerococcus faecalis | reverse complement strand
CTTTTGCTTTTTCCTTAGAGTTTGAATTTCCTCTTTTATATAAATGAAGAGGAAGTCCTGCCAAGGTTTCAGCAAGAACTCTCACGCATGAATAAACTGCTGTCATTTGCATGGCAGTAAATTCGTTTACATTCCTGCCTGCTGTTGTTCTCCCAAATAAAAAAGACGATGAAGATATCCTCTCCCCGTCTTTAGGTTTGTCTCTTGACTTAAATATTAAGTTTAAAATGTTTATATTACCACCTCCTTAAATTAGGTATGAAAAAAGCACCTACTTTTGTAGATGCTAAAATTTATTTTTTTCTTTCTTCAATGAGTTTATTATATTCATCTTCTAGTTTTTTTCTTTCCTCTTTAGGTATCTCCATTGCTAGTCTAGAACTTATGGAAGATATTCTAAAATCAAGTAATAAACTATTTCTATCCTTGCCATTTATTGTCTTCTTATTTCTACTTTTGTATTGTGATAAATTACCTTTAAAACTTTTGATTCTTTTATCTTCTATAATTAAAAGTGTATCTGCTAAGTTATTTATAAACTCCTCATCATGACTTACAAATATAAATGGTCTATCATAAGATTTCAATAGATTTTCCAAGCTTTCTATAGCATTTATATCTAAAAAGTTTGTTGGTTCATCAAAAATAAGATAGTTAAAATCAGATGTTAATATTTTAGCCAATTTTACCTTGGCTTTTTCTCCATCACTTAAAATACTTACAATCTTGTAGACATCATTAGTCTTAAATCCTAATCTTGCAAGGACAATCCTTGTCATTGTTTCGTCATGTATAGACGTATTTAATACATTTGATAGAATATCAGCGTCCTCTTCTAAAATATCACTCATTTGACTAAAATAACCTATTTTAAGATTTGGATGCACCCATACATTTTCTTTACAGAGAATCATATTTAAAAGTGTAGTTTTCCCACTTCCATTTTCTCCTATAAGAGCTACTTTAGAATTATTTTGTATTTGAAAGTTTGATTTTTCAAATAAAATCTTATTTCCAAACTCTTTATTTAGCTTTTCTCCTCTTATCAAAATTTTAGAGTGTAGTCGTTTATTATCAGGAATGGATAGTTGTATTTCTGTATCTTCTTTAGGTTTTTCTTTTACTTCTAGTTTATTTATTCTGGACTCTACAGATTTTACTTGTTTATCTAGTTTTTTCTTGTTTTCTTGACCGCCCATCTTATGGAGTCTTGCTTCTGAGTTTCCCATCCTTTTAGGCGTGGTTCTTACTTTTGATGATTGGTCTTTTATATTGCTAGCTAAATTTTCAAGTCTTCTTTTTTCTTTTATAAAATTTGAATACTCTTTTTCGTTAAACTTAAGTCTTCTCTCTCTTTCTTCAAGATAGAATTTGTAGTCCCCATTATATTCTTCAATTTTTCCGTTCTTTAATTCTAAAATCTTTTTACAAGTTTTATTTATGAAATCACGATCATGCGAAATTAAAAGGTATCCAATTTTTCTGGAGTTTAGCTTTCCTATAAGTTCTTCCTTTTGCTTTAAGTCTAAGTGAGATGTAGGCTCGTCGATTAATAGAAATTTAAAACTATCTGATAATAGGTCTGTTAGCTTTAATCTTTGTTCTTCGCCTGGACTGTAGTTGTCATTAGCCCTTAACTCTGATTTAGAGTAGATTTCATCAGAAAAGTATTTGACTTTACTGTCATAATTTAATAAATAACCCAGTTCTCTATCCACTCTTACTTGACCAGTACAGTCTTTATCTAAGCCTAATATTATTCTTAAAAGAGTAGTTTTACCCGTTCCATTCTCACCTATTAAGGCTATCTTATCATTTTCATCTATTGATAAACTATCAATTTCAAATAGTCTTCTATCTGGCAAAGTTTTTATTAAGTTTTTTATATATATCATAAATCCTCCTATACTTTTTTGAGAGGATTTCTTTTCCTCTCTTAGTTATTTAGAAAACTATTTGTATTAATCATTTATCTGTACCTCCTAATACTATTTTATTATATACCCTATTTAGAACACAATCAACCCCCTATCATCATAAACTGATTCACTTGCATCATTCCCACACCTTATGGCCCTATCAAGTGCCATAATTGTAGCAATAACCCCATCTATCTTTTCTGTAGACTTTTCTTTATCTGCTTTAATGTTTCCAGCAGGATCAGTTCGTATGAAGATATTATCCATCATCCACCTTAGAACTGGATGACCTCCATGGGCTATTTTTCTTTCAAGTGTAAGTTTCATTAATTCTTTTGTTGGTGGAGACATATCTTTAAATCCTTGACCAAAAGGAACTACTGTAAAACCCATACCTTCTAAGTTTTGAACCATTTGTACTGCTCCCCACCTGTCAAAGGCAATTTCTCTAATGTTATAAATCTCACCTAAGTCTTCTATGAATTTTTCAATAAAGCCATAATGGACTACATTACCTTCTGTAGTTTGAATGTAGCCTTGTTTTTTCCATAGGTCATAGTTTACATGGTCTCTTTTTACTCTTAGGTCTAGATTGTCTTCTGGCAACCAAAAGTAAGGTAATATTTGATATTTATCATCTTCATCTATTGGAGGAAAGACTAAAACAAAGGCTGTAATATCTGTTGTAGATGAAAGGTCAAGACCTCCATAACAGACTCTGCCTTTTAGTTCTTCTTCATTGATAGCAAAACTACATAGGTCCCATTTTTCCATAGGCATCCACCTGATTGCTTGTTTGACCCATTGATTAAGTCTTAGTTGTCTAAAGGCATTTTCTTCAGTTGGATTTTGCTTAGCCGATTCACAGGCTTGTCTTACTTTTTCTATAGGAACTGTAATTCCAAGAGACGGATTTGCTTTATGCCATACTTTTTCATCTGTCCAATCGTCTTCTCTATCTGCTCCATAGATTACAGGATAGAAAGTTGGATCAGTTTTTCTCCCTTCAAGTATGTCCACTGCCTTTTGATGAGTTTCGTAGCAGATTGATTTGGTATCTGTTCCTGCAGTTGTTATAAGAAAATATAAAGGTTGAGTTCTTGCATCTCCTGAACCTTTTGTCATAACATCAAATAACTTTCTGTTGGGTTGAGTATGAAGTTCGTCAAAGACAACACCATGAATATTAAATCCGTGTTTAGAATAAGCCTCTGCAGATAGGACTTGATAGAAAGAATTAGTCGGCTTATAGATCATTCTCTTTTGAGATGCTAGAATCTTTACTCTTTTAGATAGGGCTGGGCTCATTCTTACCATATCTGCAGCTACATCAAAAACTATAGTTGCTTGCTGCCTATCAGCAGCACAACCATAAACTTCTGCTCTTTCTTCTCCATCACCACAAGTAAGGAGGAGTGCTACAGCAGCTGCAAGTTCAGATTTTCCCATCTTCTTTGGTATTTCAATATAGGCTGTATTAAATTGTCGGTATCCTGTATCTTTTACAATTCCAAACAGGTCTCTAATGATTTCTTCTTGCCAGTCAATAAGCTTGAAGTCTTTACCTGCCCATCTACCTTTTGTGTGTTTAAGGCATTCTATAAAGGTGACGGCATAGTCTGCTTTGTTTTTATCATAGTGAGATGTAGGTAGCATAAATTTTGTTGGTTTATATTTCATTTGACCTCCTTCCTTGAAAAATGGGCATAAAAAATAGTCACCTGATTGTGACTTCTACTACGACAAATAGAGCCTAAACTCTATTTGGAATTTTATTTTTATCTTTTTCTTGCTATGTTTAATTCTTTGTAAGCTTTCTTAAGTTCTCTATCTAGTGTTTCTGATTCTGCAAAAAGTTGAATTTCTTCATCTGTTAAATTTCCTTTTGAAACCCCCCAAAGTTCTTCATGAACTTGGTCTGCACATTTCTTTGCTGTTCCTGCTATGTCTAAAAGGTTAATTGCTGATCCAATATTTCCTTCTTTTGATTTTTTTATTGAGTTTTCTGAGTATCTTTTGCAGGCTTTGACTTCTGTTTCTAATCTTTCTAGGATATCTTTTTTCATGGTTACTCTCCTTTGCTTTTGTTATATACATATTCCCGTATAAGAGAGTATTAGTCAAGTCTTTTACACTTATAAAACGGCTATTTCCCAATCTTTTTTAAAGATTGTCTATAAAGTCGTCAAACCACTTTGCTCCAATCTCAAGCCTTATAATTGGAAGTCTTCCTAACTTGTTGTACTTTAAACTTACTATTCTTAAATCTTCAGGAAGGTTAGTTTCGTAAAATTCGTTAATTGTTTTTCCCATTGTGATGTAAATAGTGTCATCTTCAAGGTAATCTTTTAAGTAATCTTGAAAAGCTAAGTCTCCATTTTCTCCTTCATAAAGTCCAAGCATTGTAATTGCTGAAGAGCCGATTAACTCATTTAAATCTTCCTGTGTTTTCATGTATTTGTATGCCATATTTTTCTCCTTATCTTTTTTTGTATGTACATATAACCGTACTGTCAAAAATAAGTCAAGTTAATTAAGGGATATAATGGCTATATTTAACCTTTATCCGATATTTTTTCTATTCTATCCACTCTGAAAATTACATTTAATGTTGAACCATTATCCCATTTTACTAGGATTGATCCAATGGCATCCACCCCATAAACTGTGCCTAAAGTTCCAGCTGGAGGTGCTTGGTCATCTTCCATTTGGATTAGTTTTACTCTTGTACCTACAGGATAAGTTTCTTTTAATTTTTGTATAATTTCCCTTGAAATCATCTAATCACCTCATAAACATATATCACTCAAATACTGATTTATATCAAGTCAGATTAATAACATCTTCATACTTATACTCTTTTCCATCCCTTAATAAGTTTATTTCTTCATCACTCCCCACTAAATTCAAATATCTTTTTACTGCTACATCAACAAATTTAGGCTCTATTTCTAGACCGTAACAAATTCTATTTAGTTCTTCACAAGCAATCAGAGTCGATGCACTTCCTAAAAATCCATCAAGGACTAAGCCATTCGTTTGTGTAGATTGTTTAATTAGGTAGGCAATGAGAGGTACTGGTTTTGATGATGGATGACCATATCCTTCTTTTTCTGAATCTTTAATTCCATCGAATTCAAAGACTGCTGTTTGTTTTTGATCTCCATACCAGTTATGCTTTCCATCTTTTCTCCAACCAAAAATAATAGGCTCCATATTAAATTTCCAATCTGTCCTCATAAAAGGAGCTCTAGGCTTTTTCCAAATAAGTCCTGCACCAACTTTAAAACCTGCATCTTCAAAGGCATCATAGAATACTCTCGCTTTCATTGTTGCATAGAATTCATAAATAGATGCATCTTTGGCCATTGCCTCTTTAAAATTTGTGAAGACCTTCATTAAAAATTCATAGGCTTCCTCATCATTAAGATTGTCATTTTTGATTGTTCCCGATTTGTTTTTCAAATCTACAAAATAGGGCGCATCGGTACAGACCAGATTGACCTTTGTATCATTTAATAACTTTTCAAAAGTCTCCCATTGAGTAGAATCACCGCAAATAACTTTATGACTACCTAAAGTCCAAATATCTCCAGTCTTTGAAAAAGTAGGCTTTTTTAGTTCTTCTTCAACATCAAAGTCATCTTCTTCAGCCTCTACACCAAGGTCAAAAAGACTTGATAACTCATCTGGTGAAAAACCAGTAAGTTCTACATTAAAACCATAATCTTCCAGAGATTCAATTTCTACCCTTAATAGTTCTTCATCCCAACCAGCATCAAGAGCCATTCTGTTATCAGCTAGGATATATGCTTTCTTTTGTGCCTCATTTAGGTGGTCTGCAAAGACACAAGGTACTTCTTTTATACCTTCTTCCTTGGCTGCCATAATTCTTCCATGACCTGCAATAACTCCATAGTCTTTATCAATAATTACAGGATTTATAAAACCAAACTCTCGAATTGATGATCGTAGTTTATTAATCTGATCTTGTGAGTGAGTTCTTGCATTATTTACATAGGGTACAAGTTTTTCAACATCAACTAATTTCATTTCTTTTGTTGTAATCATATTAGCCCCCACTTAGCAAATTCTTCAAAACCACCAATAGAATTAATATATTTTCTAGCAATTTCTACAATTTCAGAATATGGTCTACCATCAACGGTCTCATCTCCGATTGCACAGGATAATTCAATCTCTTTATTTTCATCTTGTGCCTTTAGGTGGGAATAAATATTAACTGATACATCAGCCTTGGATAGGTCTTTACCATGGAGACCTCCACCAGTTACTGCTCTTCCCATATCTGAGCCGAGCTTTCTATTAGTCGCTCCAGTATCAACATTAAACCCTCCCGTCCAATCTCCTAATGGATTTACTATTGCTCTTGGATAAACCGATTTTAAAATTTCTGTAGATACATTTGACTGACAGATGATGAGTTTTTCTCCATCAAGGATGTATTTCCCATCGTAGGGATAATTAGAATAGATTTCACGAGCAATTAAAGATAGTTTCTTTTCTTCATCTGATGTAGGTACTCCCTTAAAGATTCCATTGTCACCACATCTTATCTTTCCTTTTTGATTATTTGAAAGGTGGATATCCTGTTCTACTATTTTAATATCAGCTATGACATCTCCCGTTATTCTCCTAATCGCTGTTTCAATTTCTTTTTTATTTAACTTGCAGTCCGTTTCAATAATCACATGACAATTTCCATGTCCCAGCAAAACTTCAACTGCTATTTTAGGATTATCTTTTTCTTTATATGCTAAATCTACAATTGCACCAGCAATACAATCTGCTATTTTATCTGGATGCTTTGAATTTACTTTTTCAAACAAATTTATTACCTCCTTTGCCTTAGTAATTTTTCCATCATATCTTCTCGATAATCTTCATAAACTTCAGTGCAGTTTTCTTTAACTATGTCATAAATCTCATACCATAAAAGGTTCGCTGTCTTTTGAAACTGACTAGACATCTGTACAAATGGAGATGCAATAACTCCCCCTGTAGTAGGATGCTTTCCCAGTAGTCCAAATTGACTGATTGCCTCTTCACATTGGATGTATCTTGCAAAAGCCTGGGAATACGATTCTAATAATCTTGGATTTACTAAGTTTTCACAGTTCCTCTGTTTTAACCAAGACCAAGTCTCTTTATATATTTCATCAGCACCAAGTGGTATACCATTTTTTTGTTTTGCAGATAGATAATCACTAGGTGTTGGCATATCTGTTCCATCAAGAACTGCTCCATCTGGTAAGTCAACTGCATCTATTTCTTCTGGAGTGAAGGTTGGAATATCATTCATTAGTATTTCTACTTTTTTACCTTTTTCTATTTTCTCAGCAGCGGGCTGTGGTTTCCCTCCTGCTTTTACTCTTCTTCCACCTCTGTATGTTCCGTCTTTAGCGATAGTATCACCTCCTAATTCGTCATCTTCTTTAATAGGGCCTTTGAACCCGTTTTTTTGTGCGTGAGAGGGCGGCACCGTTGGTAGGAAAATCAGCTTTTAAGATAACGACTCCCCCTCCCTCAAAACTTTTCTCGTCCAAATCTATCTCCACGCTCAGCATGAATCTTTGAGTGACAAGATTTACAAAGACTCATAAGATTGTCTTCGTCATTAGTCCCACCACGAGAAAGAGGAAGTATGTGATGTACTTCCTCTACCTTTGTCATTCTATTTTCTTTTAAACACATCTCACAAAGCGGGTGCTCTGCTACATATCTTTTTCTAATAACTCTCCACGCTTTTCCATATCGCTTATGAGTTTTAGGATCTCGTTTATATTTTTCATAGTTTCTGTTGTATTCTTTCTCATGTTCTTTGCAGAATCGTCCATCAACTAATTCAGGACAACCTGGATGTGAACATGGTCTCTTAGGTTTGCTTGGCACTCTATCACTCCAATCGAGTAGGGGCTAACCTGTAGCCCCTCTCACACCACCCGTACGTGCCGTTCGGCATACGGCGGTTCAATATTTCCTTGTATCATATTATATATTTCTGATGTATCTATTTAACTTTATTCTTTTTTGTATCCGAACCTCGAGGACTGAATACGTCATTCCTTGTATTCCATCAAGTCATAGACCATCCTTTTCAAATATTACAATAAATATTGTTCCTCCCTTCGCTCCATTTCCATTACAGAAACTTCCTCGCTACTATGGATTTTGCTGACTTCTCATAGTTCGTTGTTACTACTTATTCGTCTATGAGACCTCACGGGTTAAGCCATATATCTTTCCTCGTTTACCTGCAGAATTTACGCTTTAGGGTTACGGTTATCTTTTGGACTTTGTTGTCTTTAGCCAACTTATCCTCCTAACTCGCCTTGTATTCTGTTCCTGTTCGTCAGGCCACGATTTTGCTATTGCTTCCTCTCTCCCACGCCTCACGGCGTGAAACTTGCAAGTTGCTATTGGATTCGTCGATAACTACGCTCCGTTGGACTTTCACCTAGACATATGACATGCCCGTCAAACTAAAGAAAGCCTCGAAGATTAAATCTCCAAGGCTCTTTTAATTATTCTTTTGCTATTCTAACTATACTACAACTACATACTCTCATTCTATCAACTTTACTACATAGATTTAATCGGAATAGAAATCTTTCCTAGTGCATTTCTATGGACATTAAAGCAGTACTGAATTGAGTAATTCATATCTACTGCAATCTGCTCCCAAGTATTAAAACAAAGGTATCTTTTTTCAAGCACTGTTTGTTCCTCTTTATCTTTTAATTCAAAAATCGAATTAGCTATTTCCTTCTTCAAGTCTACCAACTTATCTATATCCCTATTAATCTCTTCTTGGAGATCTATAATCTTTACGATAGTATCTTCAAGTTTTGATGATCCTCTATTAGGACTCTTAGGCATATCGGATAAGGTCGATGTAGCTTTTGTAGCTAGGGCATTTAAACTTTCAACTTGCTCTAGCTTACTGTTGATTCTCTTGTCTAAATAAAAAGCTTGTTTTAAATATTCTTTTGCGTTCATTTCTTACCTCCATATGTTTTGAGGTAAGTTCTCTATAGAACCTCTACTCTTGTATTAATCTTAGCAAATTTTGATAGTGACATTCTATGACATCAACTCTCTAGATTTGCTTTTACTGCATCTATAAGTGCTGCTTGTGTTTTATTCTTATTTTCCAACGCCTTCATCACATCTTCATCAATAGTTCCTTTAGCTAGAATATGATGAATCACAACTGTTTCTTTCTGACCTTGCCTATAAAGTCTGGCATTGGTTTGCTCATAAAGTTCTAAGGACCAAGTGAGAGAAAACCAAATAAGTGTTGAACCTCCAGCTTGTAGGTTAAGTCCATGACCAGCAGACGCTGGATGGATAATGGCTACAGGAATGTTGCCTTGATTCCATTCTTTAAAGTCCTCACTTGTTTTAAGTTCTCTTACATCAAACCTATCTTTTATTCTTTTTAGATCTGACTTATACCAATAAGCAATAAGAACAGGTTTACCATTTGCACCTTCTATCAAATCTTCTAAAGCATCAAGCTTTCTATCATGAATATGAATCATATTTTTATCTTCATCATAAACAGAACCTGATGCCATTTGCAGTAATTTATTAGAAAGGGCTGCAGCATTGACTGCATCTATATCTTTATCCTTAATGCTAACAACCAAGTCTTTTTTTAATGTCTCATAGATTTCTCTTTCTTTATCTGATAGATTTACAAAGACTTCATTGTTTATCTTCTTTGGCATTTTTAGGTAATCTTCAGCTTTCATAGAAACTGTTATATCTGATATCTTTTCATAGATTGCATCTTCAGCAAAAGGCAGTGGCTTGTAGGAATATATGATTGGTCCATTTCTCTTATCTGGTTTGAAGTAGACTTCCCTGTACTTACCAATAAATCTTCCAAGTCTTTGGCCCATATCAAGCAGTCTAAACTCAGCCCATAGGTCCATTAAACTATTGGGAGATGGCGTGCCAGTAAGTCCAACTATTCTTTTTATCTTTGGTCTAACTTTCATCAAAGCTTTAAACCTCTTTGACCTATGAGACTTAAAAGAGGATAGTTCGTCAATTACAATCATATCGTAGTTGAAGGGTAGTTCGCTCTTATTTATTAGCCAGTCTACATTTTCCCTATTGATTAAATAAATATCTGCTTGTTCTTCTAATGCTTTTATTCTTTCTTTTTCACTACCTATGACCACTGAATATTTTAAGATATCAAGATGGGACCATTTTTCTATTTCTTCCTTCCATGTATCTCTAGCAACTCTTAATGGTGCTATTATTAGAACTTTAGAAATTTCAAAAGAATCAAAGAGTAAGTCTTTTATAGCTGATAAGCTTATGACTGTCTTACCGAGACCCATATCTAGTAGAAGTGCAGATTCTTTATTTTCTTTTATAAATTCAATAGCATAGTTTTGATATTTATGTGGAGTGTATTCCAATTAGTCACCTCCAATCCTCTTTATTATTTCATCAATGTTTTCTTTTGAGTCAAGAACATAAACCTTAAAACCTAAGTTTTTAAATTGCCTTATTCTCCTTTTCTGAATTGGTCTTGGTTCTCCTCCAGGTCTTTTTGTTTCCACAAATCCTATCTTTCCTTTAGGTAGAAGTATTATCCTATCTGGTATTCCCGTCATTGAAGGAGATGTAAATTTAAGACAAAGACCACCATGGGGTTTTACCTTGTCGACTAAGGCTTTTTCTATTTCATTTTCTAACATATAAACCTCTATTTTTAGCCATTGTGCAAGTCGTGAAACTCTATTATATAACCTTTATATATAACTAAAATTTAATTTACTTACTATATAATAGTTATATATATGACATTCACGACCTGCACTTCTTGTATTTTTACACAAAATCTGACTTTAATTTAAGTCCATTAATCACAATTCCTTGATTAGTTTTTCTCCTCATAAATCCATTGGATGAAAGAGCAGAATAAAAATCTGTTGTAGACCTTACATAATCTCCAGTTCTTAAACAATAGGCTCTATATTCTTGATAGACTTCTCCAGACTTTTCTTCATAGGATGAATCAATCTCACAGCACTCATTTAAGAAATGCTTGAACCAGTTATTCGATTCTTTATATTCATTGATGGCATCTGCTACTTTTTTAGGTAGGCTGAATTTAAAATCTTCATCAATAGCCTTTTTAGCACCCTCGATTAACCACTTGAGAACTGCTCCCCCAGCCTTATCTACTAAATAATCAGTGTAGTTTTTAATATCACTACTGCCCTCTATCTTTGCCTCAAATGGAATTACAATGAGTCTTCTCCAGGTTCCTTCATCTAAGGCACCCACCTTTGGTAGGTGGTTAGTATATAGGACAAGGGTATGAGAAGGTATGAACTTGAATGGATCTCGATATTTTTTCTCTGCTACAATCTCATCTGTAGAACAAAGCTGTTTAACATTTGAAGTATTTAACCTTAATCCTTCTTGAAGTTCAGCTGCAATTAAAAGCCTTTTACCTCTTGTTTCAGCAAGTTCTGGCTTGGCATTTCTCTTAGAATTAACTGTAAGAATATCTGCTGAGATTGACCCACTATATAGATTAAGAACTCTTGAGATAGTATTCCAAAAGGTAGACTTTCCATTTCTTCCATCACCATAAGCTATAATGAGAGCCTCAATATATACTTTTCCAATAAGAGAAATTCCTGCTACTTTCTGAACGTATTCTATAAGTTCACTATCTTTTACAAAAAATGTCTCTAAGGCATCAAGCCATATATCCATATTTTCATCACTTGGATCTACAGATGTTTCTTTTGTTATATAGTCTTCTGCCTTATGGTCTCTACACTCTCCAGTTTTCAAATCTACTGTAAAAGATGGTGTATTAAGCAAGAACTCATCCGTATCAAGTTCTCTTTGGTCTATTTCTAACATTGGCTTTGATTCTTTTAAAGTTGCATGAATAGCTCTGGTGTCCCCTCGTTTTACTGCATATTTCTTATATGCCTCAAGCGAAGTTAATTTATAGTATATGGATTTTTGACTTTTATCAAAAACCTCCATTGCTTTTTTCTCACTCATTGAAGACATGATATCTCTAATTCCCGATTTCTTAATATCTTCATCCATTTTTAAGAGTTCATTGTCTATTTCCTCTATCTGTTTTAACACTAAATCTTGAGAATATCCTTGTGCTTTTAGTTCAGATTCCTCCCAGTAAGAGTCGTTGTAAACAAGAAAACCTGTAGAAGGAGAAAAACGAATTCTATCTTGGTATTCTCTTACAAAAACTTCTGCTTGACCTATGTCTGAAAATTCAGAAGGCCTTAAATTTATGCCTTCAGTGTATTCTTCAGGTGGAACATAATCTTCACTTGCAGCTACCTTTTTATAGAATTTGGAAGCAGACCTCCATATTTGTTCTAGTTCATCATCTGGAAGTGGTGGTGAGCAAAGACTGGCTTTTTTATCAAATAGTTCTCTCGCCTCATTTGTATTTCCATATCGAATTAGAACCCTACCAGCGAAATGATTCACAGTTGAATTTCTAGAGCCTTGCTGAATCAAGTCTTGAGAATTATCAAAATCCTCAAAGTCATCTTTTAGGGTTTCTGTTACATATTTTCTTCCCCTAACTATTTCAACAGCAGGATTCTTAACTCCAAAGAAAAACCTCGCTCCATCTAAGGCATTTCCATCAAAGAAAGTATAAGTCTCTGCCAACCTTTCTTTTAATTCTACATAGTCATCAAGATTTGTAATCTTAGGTATTGGAAAATATATGTGCATTCTTGGTCTTGCAGCTTTTCCATTTTTTTCTTTTCTATGGTTTCTGCTGTAAACTATAGCAAATTTAACTCCATCAAATATTCTCTTTAAATCGTTAGTTGAAATCCAATCATCTGGATTTTCTGAATGGTCATTATCTATATCCATGGGAACACATTCTGACTCTATAAAATTATCGTTGGATCGATAGGAATTTTTATACTTAGCCATTACATGGTCAAAACTCGCAGCTTTCTCAAAAGACCTAACATCTACTGCATTGACCTCATTTGGATAAACACAGTTTGACTCCACTTCTATTAAATTTGAGGTGTATATTTTCAATTAGGATACCTCCTTTATATAGCGAATCTTCATTTTTCTCTTCTCAGCAACTCTTATTTCTTCAGCCATTCCTAGACTTATATAGTCACCAAAGACCCATACTTCTTCACATTTACCAAGAAGGACATAATTAAAATGCATGGCAAGTCTTCTCTCACTTTCATCACTCATAAACTGAGGAAATAGAAGATGTGGTGCTATGGGAATGTTTCCTTTATCTAAGGCATATCGAGAATACTTCTGTGCCTTGATTACATTATTTTCAACATCTCCAGAAAATGGACTGCAGATATATACCAAAGGATAGTACTTCTTCTCTGCATTTTTAATTGCTTGATAAGGAGTGGGATCCTTGCACCCACTCCTGTTGTATAGTTCCTTATTCATAAATATCCCTCATTGTTTCACTACAAGTATTACAGCAAACTTGAGTAGAAAATAAATCGCCATCTTCCAATACTTTATTTAATTCTACTCGAACTTCTTTTCCGCACTTTGGACAGGTGCAAAAGACATTCTCATCATTTATTTCAATGCTTATTTCCATAGAATCATTGATTTTTTCTTTCACATAAAACATTTTGTACCTCCAATTTTTGCTTGTACCATTCAAGGTGCTTCTTTCTATCTTGATAATTAGGAAATGCTACTAATAAACCAATATCTACCTTTTGCAAGGTTTCAATCATCTCTATTTGTGATTGATTCAGATATGGTCTTATACTTTTTCCTTTTGGTATATCATTTTCTAATCTAAATTCTTTTGCACTCTTACCTAAAACGATACGATTCAGCATATTACACTCATTACTAAAGTGATAAGCTTTTGGATTGTCATGAAGCAATCTTATATTCTCGGTTAAAAGAGGGAATTCTTTTCTAGCTGATACTAGAGTCTTTATGAATTCTTCCATCTCGTTAAATTTCTTAATATAGAGCTCTTTAAATTTCATGGCTTTTTTGCCCGTGTAACCCATAGCTAAAATAGTAAATCCATCTCTAGTTAATAAATAACATGGTAGATTTCTTCCAGTTACATCCTTATAACTGCTGAGCTCAAAATTGAGTTCAATAAATTCTTCACTGAGCCCAGATTTGGGTTGAGTGATTGTTTGTATATCTCTTATAACATTAGAGTGCCTCTTTTCAAAAAACTCTGCTACAAATCTACTATCCACTCTTGCAACATCATTGTGATCTGCAAATATTCCATAATCGTTCTTTGGTATTAATTCCTTCATTGAATTACCTCCTGTGAATTTTTAAGAGGTCTCCCTCCTAAATCACAGGCAAAGAAATAGAGGAGATTTTTAACCCCCTCTTTAATCTTTTTTATAAAATTCACTTTCAAATCCATCCGCATCGAGAATAAGTCCTGGTGCCCATTCTGGAACAGCGGACATAATTTCATTTATTTCTTCGATACTAGATGAATCACTTTCTATTACAACTTCATCATGAATATGCATGACGATATTAAATCCTTTTTTCTCAAGTCTCATCATAGCCTCAGCTAAAATATCTCTGGCTATTGCTTGAACAATATTTTCTACAAATTTACCACCATAGGATTCAATCTTGTCCCACTTATTTCCTACTACGATTCCTTCATAGACTACTGACTCTCCACCAAATCGGTTCATCCCTATTTTTGCTTTTGGATAAGCAAGTCTTCTTTTTGAAGGAAGTTCTATAAAGAGAATCCCCTTTTCATAGCTGATAACTAAGTTTTTGTATCTTTCTTTACTTCTAGTCTTTACAACTCTTTTTACGACTGAATCTATATCCCACCACAAGCTTACGATGTTAGGATTAGCCTCTCTCCAAGAATCGACTATTGATTGAAGTTCATCTTCAGACAAACCCATCTCAATACCACCCATTGCTTTAAGAGCACCTAAGGCCCCTTGATAACCACAAGCTAAAGTCGCTATCTTGCCTTTTTGTCTAAGATGACCATTAACTCCATGCTTTTCAACTGGCACCCCAAACATCCTTGATGCTGTTCTGCAATAGATATCTTCTCCATTTTCAAAGGCGTCCAATACCCATTGTTCTCCTGCAAGCCATGCAAGGACACGGGCCTCTATTGCTGAAAAGTCAGAAACAATAAACCTGGTGCCTTCTTTTGGTACAAAAGCTGTCCTTATTAATTGGGATAAGATATCAGCTGGTGAATCATATAGAATTTCCATAGTTTCATAATCTCTATTTTTTACAAGACTCCTTGCAAGGTCTAAATCCTTTAGATTGTTCCTTCTTAAATTTTGAACTTGAATAAGCCTTCCTGAATATCTTCCAGTTCTATTTGCTCCATAAAATTGGATCAGACCCCTTGCTCGGTTATCTTTTCCTTTGACATTTTTCATAGCATCGTATTTTCTAACTGAAGACTTGGACAGTTCTTGCCTAAGTTCCAAAACCTCTTTAATATCTCCTTCAGCATTTTTAAGAGCAGACTCTACATCTTTTTTAGCTAAGGAATCTATCTCTAAACCTTTTTTATTAAGCCATTCTTTTAGCTGTAAGGGAGAATTTGGATTCTCAAGACCAGTTAATTCTTTGGCTCTGTCCATATTTTCTTCTCTTAAGATTTCATCAAATTTAATAGCTGAATCAACTAAAACTTCATCTATTAAAATTCCTCTGTCATTTATGTTTTGGTCTACCCAGTAGTTTTCCCATTCTGAATAAGGCATAGGAAAGGCTGTTAATTTTTTCTTTATCGCCATTTCTGTTTCCACATCTCTTTGGTTATATTCCTTAAAGGTAGACCACTTTTCTAAATCATGGTGTGGTAAATTTCTTGTCCTCATACCATTGGTTTTAGTAGGTTTACATGGAATAGAAAAATATCTTATAAGAGCCTTGCCTTCATTCATCTTTTGCTTATCAAGTCTTAATACTTCTCCTACTTTTTCAAGGGATAGAGGTAACCCCATATAGGCTGACCAAATCATGGTGCAGTACCAACCTTGAGGTTTTAGTCTCTTACCTAAAAACCTAGATAGACACACCCTTTCAAAGTTTGCATTAAAGGCCCACTTTTCTACGCTTTCATCACTAAGTGCTGCTAATATTTCTTCAGGAATAATCTCTCCACTTGCCAAATCTACTACCTTAACTTCTCCATCATCAATAGAATAAGCAAAGAGGAGGATCTCGAAATCCTCACTCTCGGCATATTTGTATACACCACTTTTGCCTAAGTCAACTGAAGAATAGGTCTCAAGATCTATGGACAATCTCTTCATAGCTATCACTAAGCTTTGTTAATTCCGCTAAATTATTTTTTCTATCTTCTTTTATTTGTTTTTCTATTTTTCTGATATCTCTATCTAGTTCTTTTAGTTGAGCTTGTAAAAATCCAAGCTTATACCATAAAAAGGACCAAATAGCTAAAACTATCGCTGTAATTAAATAGTCCATTTCTACCTCCTATGCTAAGAAATCTTCGTCATCATCGTCCATAGCATCGAAGTCATCTGCTGCATTAGACCTATTTCCTAGAGGTTGACCATCTCTTAGTTTTTGAATGTTCCCGAGGCCCACGGCCACTCCTTTATTGCCATTTACATTGTAGGCATAGAAGTTAAGGGATACCCTTGCATAAACTCCTGAGTAGACTTCACTTCTATCAAGAATAGGCTCTACGTTTCTATCTACAATTTGAGGTGCTGTCATAGAGTTGGCATTTAAGAAGTATGCATCTGCATAAGCCTCGTCATCTTTTTCTGTATCGCCATCTCTTAATGGAAGTTTGATAGCTTTCTTATTAGGTTTTTTCCCATTGAATTTAGAAAGTCCTTCATCAATAGCAGCATCTACTGCTTTTTCAATCTTCTCGATTGTCTTTTGGTCGCTCTTTGGGATAATGACGGATACTGAGTATCTTTCTTTACCACCATTGATTGACTTTGGTTCCCATCCGTTAAAATATGATAATCTAACTTCACCTGTAATTACTTTTGTTTTATTTTGCATAATTAAATCCTCCAAATTCTTCTTTAACATTGTCAATTTTTACTTCTTCTCGTTTGTCTCTAATGCTTACTAAGGTTAACTTTCCTTTTGGTTTTTCTAATAAGTCTGTAATATTTTCATCAAAGACTTTCTTACCTAGTAACTTAGTCATAGCTGTGATGCCAAGTAACTTTTCTTCAAAGGGATTGAATCCAAGTTCTTTTACTTTCTTAATAACTTCATCTTCATTTCTGTATCTTCGATTAGACCTGCCCTCAACTAGTTTTAGGTCCTTCCATCTATGGCCCTTCATTGCTCTTTCTAAAGCATAGGCTTTGATATCTTTGACCCATTGCTCCATTTCGTCTAGTCTTGGTAAAATCTTTTCAATTTCATCATCAGATAGTTCTGGTGGTAGGGTAAATTCTTCTTGTGCTAGTTTCAGATTCTCTTCTGCTCTTTTTCTACACTTATTCTTAGCTTTGCAGAAGATGCACCATTCTCCACAAGAGAATTCCCCCTCGCCTTTGTAGGCTTTATCTGCAATTTCTCGTATGGTTTCTCCCCACTCATAAAGTTCTATCTTCTTGATTTCATAAGTTGAGATATTGCATCTTCTTGGTTGATAGATATGAAGAACTACTTTCTCGATATCATAAATTCCATCAAAGATAGTCAAAGCACCAAGTCCATATAACATGAGTTGTGTGTTTTCTTTAGCCTCTATTAAAACTCCCTGACCATACTTTAGATCTATTACATGAAGTTCTTTTCCTCCAACAACTACACAGTCAGCAGTTCCAAAGGACTCCTTAACATAGTCTGATAGGTCAAGTCTTTCTTCCACAAAGACGGCTGAGCTTTCGTATCTACTTACAATCTCCATTACGTATGATGCATAGCCTTCAATAAGTTCTTCCATTTCTTCATCATAAAAATCCAAATCATCAGTAGGATCTTTTACATCTATGCCTAATAACTTCTTTAGTTTATATTCTGCTAAGGCATGAGCTGAGGTGCCTTCAAGTGCATAAGGACTAACTTCATCTTCGTATTTTTGAGAGAGCCTAACACTTGGCGGACAGTGAATCCAGCGTGAACTACTTGAGGCAGATAATATTGCATGATCGCCCATCAGAGTTTCTCCACATCTGCCACCAAGTCTTTATAGTTACTTGGTTCAATCTCAGATAACTTTTTAGCTCCATACTTTTCTAAGAGTTCTCTTATCTTTGCTGTATGACCTAATCTTGATTTATCAGCTAGTATCTTTCTAACATCTTCAATCTCATAGGTCTTTTCTTCTTGTTTCACCTTTTCTTCTTTAGGTAGTTCCTCATCACTTTCTAGTGCTGTTAGAAGGACACCTATACTAGATGCAAGATTCTCTGCATCTTCTTTGATTTCCATTAGTAGCTTTATTTTTGACACTTTTTTCTCCTTTCTCTGGTTGCATTAATTCCATAGCTATCTTCTTGGCAACAATTGAGATGGCTATTAAACTTTCTGCCATCTGTTCGTTTTTTACTAAGTCCACTTTGTTCCTCCTTTCATACTCCTTGGGACATTCATTAAATTCTTGAGTAAGATTTCTCCTCTCATACTCCTTAGGACATTTGCCTTCATTTTGAGTAAGTTGTATCTCCTCATACTTCTTAGGACATCCTGTTTGTATTTGAGTAAGACTTCTTCCCTCATATTCCTTAGGACATCTAGTAAGTTTTTGAGTAATTATTTTTTCCAAGGTCTCAATTTCTCTTGAATCTTTGGTAAATGCTTATTTTTGATGTTATTAACTGTTTTTTGGGATATTCCTACTACTTCTGCGACTTCTCTTTCTTTCATTTCGTAGAGAAAAAGTAGTTTTAGAACTTTTTTATCTCTTTCAGAAAATTCACTAATGACTTCTAAGAATGCTTCTTCTAGAAGTTTGTACGTTACTATGTCCTCAGTATTTTTAACGCTAGTTACTTCAAAGTCGTATTCTTCTTCAGCAACATCAAGGGATAAGGGAAGACCATATTCTTTTGTTTCGACAAATCCTGTTTCTAAGCTTCCTGCTTGGACGTAGTTTCCATTTTTCTCAGCCGCTGTTTTAATTCTTTCTTTATCCTGTAGCCCTTCTAAATTCTTGTAGGCTCTTTGGATTCTCTTTTTTTCTCTCCAGATTGGTTTCATATATTCTTTGTAGACTTCTTCACTAACTTCGATTTCTTTGCCATTTATTTCTAAATATCTTTTCTTTGCCATCTTTTGCCTCCTTGCAAAATCTCTAGATCCGCAAGAAGGCCATCCGTAAAAACAAAAAAGACGGCAATAGAAAACCATATTTTGGTTTTCCGACTGCCGTCTAGCGTTCTTGCGGATATCTTTTATTTATTTAATATTTTTATTTCACCTTTAACTACATAGGCTATGGTTGTACTTTTACCTCGCCTGATAGTTAGCTTTTTCTTATCTTCACTAATATCACAGACTCTTTTTCCTTCTTTGTTTCTTATTTCTATAGGATCACCTCCTTAATATAAAAATAACCAGATGAGTTTCTTTTTGAATACTCATCCGGCTATTTGATAGTTACTTTTACTTCTTTGCTCGGTATGGTTTTTTCTTATTTTTATTTGATATTTCCAGTGTTGAGATTTTCCCACAGTGTGGACATTTAGCTTGTATCTCTATTTTCTCTAAAGGAATTCTTGATACATCAAAAAATCTCTTTTTACAGACTGGACATGCCATTTGTTCCATAATACCTCCTTATCTTTCCTTATTAGCTTCTTTGCTAATTTCTTTCTTAAAAAAATATAGCTAAGCTATATTTTAAAAACTAAATTCGTTATATAGTTCTTTTGTTAATTCAAAGTCATTAGGTGCATAGCCTAATACTTTTAATCGAACTAATGCTGCTGTTTTTGATACTTGGAATTGCTCTGATACTTTCATGATGAAATCAAATAGATAAGTCTCATCCTTAATATGCTTATCATAACCTAGATAGTATAAATACTTTATAATCGCTTTTTTATTCATCAAAAGACAAGAAGCAAATGTATTCGCCTGCCATTCTATTGTATCCATAAATCCCCAACGCTTAGTTTTCTTCCTATTAACATCGCCAGTTCGACAAGCTAGTGATGCAGGCTTTTCTTCTTCATTAAAAAAAGATAGTTGGTTTGGATCTCTATAGAATACACACGGATGAATTACACCATGTCCACATTCATGAGCTAGGGTAAATCTTCTAAATCCTTTATCTCTTGGATTATCTAATTGCTTATCTATTAGAATAGTATTAGCTCTATCTGTAAGATATTCTAGTTCCCATTGTCCAGTTTCAATATTTGGCATTAGGCTTTTCATTGTTCGTATTACTTGGTCATCATTAAAGACCATCATCCCTGCATAGCATCCGTTATGAGATAAGTAGGCATACTCAACATTAAACCCTAAATCAAATTCTGCAAGCCCCTCAATATCTACTGCTTCAAAATTTTCAATTGCAGAAGGACAATATTTATTGAGAATTTGCTCGGTCAGTGATTCAATTTGATCTAAAGTGATAAATGGAGCACCTGTACTTGATTTGTTGAAGTTATATTGATACATGCCTACCTCTCTTTTTCAATTTCTTCAATGAATTTTATCCACTCTTCTTCTTTAACATCTAAGTCTCTAGCCTTTCTCAAAGCTACGCTTAAGCCTTTAGTCTTTAAAATATACTCTGGCAAATCAGGTGCCACCGTATTTCTTTGCTTTCCAGCTAAATCCATCATAATGGATGATTCTTCTTCATCCAAGTTTAATATTTTAGCAATTTGGTTCAACCTATCTAAGTCAAAAGAATCTCTTTTTCCTTTCTCTACATCGCTTAGATACGGTGAGGAAATATTAAGCCTGTCCGCCATATCCTTTAAGGTGATTCTTAAATCCTTTCTCTTCTGAGAAATAAAATCCCCAAAAGTCAGTTCGTGATTGTTCATGATTACCTCCTATTACTTTATTAGCTAACCTGCTAACTTGTTTATATTTTACAACTTATTAATTGATGTGTCAAGTCCTAATATCTATTCTGTTCACTCTCCCTATAAATATCTATCCTGTCTACACACCCCTACGATTTTTACTATTGATATGTTCCCACAAGGTATTTTACAAATAGAAAAATGGCTTTTAAGATTTCTTTTAAAATCCTAAAAGCCATTGATTTCAACAGTTTTATAACCCATCATCTTATTTTCTTGACATCAATACTACACTCTCCACATGCATAGTTTGTGGAAACATATCAACTGCTCTTATATTTTTCATTTTATAACCATTATTTTGAAATCTATTTATATCTCTTGCCAAAGTTTGAGGATTACAGGATATATATACTACTTTTTCAATATTTGTTTTTGAAATTGTTTTTATTATTTCTTTACTAAGTCCCGCTCTTGGTGGGTCTAGTACTACTGCTTCTACATTATTTTCTTTTATAAATTTTTGATTTATAAAATTAGCATTTTTAGCTATGAATTTATAATCATTTAGCTCATTTAATTTTGCATTTTCATTTGCATCTTTTATTGCATTTTTATTTATCTCGACGCCTATTATATGATCTTTATTTATAGCAATAGAGCTTGTAGCTGACCCACAAAATAGGTCTAGAATTTTTTTGTCTTTATCTAGATTAGATTTTGCTATTTTATATAATTTATCAACCATAAAATCATTTACTTGATAAAAATCATTTAAGGAAATTTTGAATTTATTCTTATCAATCTTATATAATAGATAATCTTTACCTGATATATTAACTAAACTATTATCAGTTATTAAGTTAATATGAAATTTAGAATTTATATAATTTTTCTTAATGTATGAGTTAGCTTTTTCATTATTAATAGTTAAATTAAGCATTATTTCTTTATTATTTGTCCTAATACTTATCTCACTTATAGACTCTGGATATTTTTGTGATATGTCCATAGTTAATTTTTCTATTTCTTCTAAATTATCTCTAATTATGTCCCTTGCAAGTAGGCAGTCTTTTATCAAAACTAGGTCATTTGAATATTTTTTGTTATAGGCGAGTCTTCCTTTTCTATCCACTTTCAATCTAATCTTATTTCTATAAAAAAACCCTGGACTTTTTTCTAACTCAATTTTATCAGTTCTTATATTGGCTAATTTCTCTATGGCATTTTTTATTAAATTTTTCTTTAAGTCAATTTGTGTCTCATAGTTTATATCCATAATAGAACAACCACCACATTCATTATAATATGGACATGGTGGTTTTCTATAGTAGGGAGATTTCTTTGAAGTTTTAATTTTTTCTGCTTCATAGAAATTCTTTTTTTCATTATTTACTTTTATATGGCAAGTTTCACCAAAAATCGCCTTTTCTATAAAAGCAATTTTTGTGTCTGTTCTTCCAACTCCCCTACCATCTTGTAGGATATCAATTATTTTGATATCTTTAATTACCATTATAATACCTTTGCTTCTCCCTTATATACGATTCCTCCTACAGGATCTAGAGTTACTACTTCTCCATCTTCTACAGCATCGAAGATACCTTTTACTCCAAGTATTGCTGGTATTCCAAAATGAATTGATACAACTGCTGTATGACTTGTTAGTCCTCCATTTTCAGCTATTACTCCTGAAGATCTTTCCATAAATTCATTAAGATCTTTATCTGTATATTCTGCTACAATTATATCACCATCTTCAAATTTTCCTTCAAGTTCTTCTTTTGTAGATCCTTTTACAACTTTTGCAGATACTGATTTATTACCAACACCTGTTCCATTTGCAATTATATCTCCAATTACGTGAACTTTTATCAGATTGCTTGTTCCTGATACTCCTAGAGGAATTCCTGCTGTTACTACAGTAAGGTCTCCTTCTTGAACATAATTTCCTTTCAAAGCACCTACTATAGCTCTTTCTATTAGTTCATCAGTTTCTTTAGCTGCTTCTACTACTACAGGATATACTCCCCAAGAAATTGAAAGTTTTCTCGCAACTCTTTCATCTAAAGTACAAGCAACTATATTTGTTCTTGGTCTAAATTTAGATACAGCTCTTGCTGTATTACCTGAAGATGTACATGTAATTATTGCCTTTGCATTTAATTGACTTGCTATAGTACATGTAGATCTTGAAATTGAGTTTGTTGTTGTAATCTCTGAGTCAATATTTGTCTTATAGATATTTTCTTCAAAGTCATCAGATAGTTCTGTTGTAATACAAATATCTCTCATTGTTTTTACAGCTTCAACTGGATATTTACCAGCAGCTGTTTCACCTGAAAGCATTACACAGTCAGTCCCATCTATTATGGCATTAGCAACATCAGTAGTTTCAGCTCTTGTTGGTCTTGGGTTTCTTTGCATAGAATCGAGCATTTGAGTTGCTGTTATAACTGGTTTAGCTGCTTTATTACATTTTCTAATAATATCTTTTTGTACTAAAGGAATTAACTCAGTTCTAATTTCAACACCCAAGTCTCCCCTAGCTACCATTACTCCATCACTATTTTCAATTATTTCATCAACATTATCTACACCTTCTTGTGATTCAATTTTTGAAATAATTAGGATATCTTCTCCGCCATGATCTTCAAGTACTTTTCTTATATCAAAGATATCTTCTTTTTTTCTTATAAATGAAGCTGCTATAATATCAATTCCATTTTCTATACCAAATTTGATATCATCAACATCCTTTGGTGTGATAGCTGGTAAATTGGTAACTCTTCCTGGAAGATTAACTCCCTTATGATTTGAAATTACACCATTATTTTGGACTGTACAAACTATGTCTGTTCCATCTTTTATTTCCAAAACTTTAAGTTGGATTAAACCATCATCAATAGAAATAATTGAGTCTTTTTCTACATCTCTAGGAAGCCCTTCATAAGAAACTGAAACTATATTTTGATTTCCAATTACATCTCTAGTTGTTAGAACAAAGGTATCATCTGGTTTTAAAAAATATTCCTTTTTATCAAAGTTTCCTATTCTTATTTCAGGTCCCTTTGTATCAAGCATTATTCCTAAAGGTACATTGAGTTTTCTTCTAATTCTTTTTATTGTTTTTATTTTTTCAAGGTGTTCCTCATGGCTACCATGAGAGAAGTTTAACCTTGCAACATTCATACCATTTTTAATTAATCTTTCTAAAACTTCAGGTGATTCTGAAGCTGGTCCTATAGTACAAACTATCTTAGTTTTTTTTAGTATCTCAGGTGTCATATACTATCCTCCTCTTATTTTGATAATTTATTGGCTAATTCATATAGACTTTCATTAAAGTCACCTTTTATTGAGACAGCTTCATCAAGGCTTACTTGAGTAATTTGTCCATTAGTATAGCCTAATGCAATATTTGTTTTTTCATCTTTTAGTAGTTCAGCAGCCTTAGCTCCCATAATAGAGCCTAAAAGTCTGTCTGTAGCAGATGGTGAACCACCTCTTTGAACGTGACCTAAAACCGTTACTTTTGTTTCAACTCCACTTCTCTCTTCTACTTCTTTTGCTACTGTATAAGGATTACCTACTCCTTCTGCAAGTACGATTAGATGGTGTAGTTTACCTCTTTTTCTACCATGATTTACTTTTTCAACTATTTCATCAATAGAAAATTTATGTTCTGGAACTATTATTGATTCTGCTCCACCAGCAAGCCCTGAAAATAAAGCTAAATCTCCACAATGACGTCCCATAACTTCTATAACAACCGCTCTACCATGTGATGATGAAGTATCACGTAATTTTCCTATAGCATCTATTACTGTTTCAATTGCTGTAAAAAATCCGATAGTAAAGTCAGTATAACCCATATCATTATCAATTGTTCCTGGTATTCCTATTGTTTTGATACCTAGATCAGATAGTGCTTTAGCTCCCTTATATGAACCATCTCCACCTATAACTATTAGTCCTTCTATACCGTAGTCTGTGAGTATTTGTGCTCCTCTTTTTTGACCTTCTGCTTCTTTAAATTCAGTGCTTCTTGCTGTACCAAGTATGGTACCTCCCTTATGGATTATATCGGCAACTGATGATACATTCATTTCGTATATGTCGCCTTTCATTAGACCATCATATCCATTTCTGATACCCTTTATTCTCATTCCATTATTAAGAGCTGTCCTAACCGCCGCTCTTATGGCAGAGTTCATACCTGGAGCATCTCCACCACTAGTAAGTATACCAATTGTCTTCATTTTATCTCCTTACTTTAATATAACATTCTCTTTTCCTAATTTTTGTTTTAATAAGTTAATAAGATCAGATTCTTTATTTATCCAAAGATTTGTTTTCATATATCTGATTTTATTTTTATCATAGAAATATAAAACTACAGGTGTATCTCCTCTATAGTTTGACAAATCATTTCTTATCTCATTATACCTTATAAATTTCAATTTTATATATAAAATTTTAAAATCCGGATCTTCAACATCTATAAATGAGGATGCTATTAACTTAAGTTCATTATCAGTTGATTTAAGCCTTCCCTTAACTAATACAACTCCGTCCTCTTTTATCATTGACCTATAGTCTTTGTATATATTAGGAAAAATTATTGTTTCTATAGTTCCTGACATATCTTCAATATTTAGAAATGCCATTAGGGTAGACTTTTTAGTCATTGTCTCGGACTTATTAGTAATAATTCCAAGCAATATTACATCTTTTTTATCATAATTGTCAATATTAATTTCATCTAATTCTTCATTTATACCACAATTAAAATTAACAAAACCTTCTAATTTTTTATTAATTGCATTCAAAGGATGATCTGATATATAAAAACCTAAGACCTCCTTTTCATTCTTTAATTTCTCTTTTTGAGAATATTCATTTATTTCTTTGATAGATTCCTGGTTTTTTTTATAAGTACTACTCTGATTTGCAAAATCTAATAAATTGATTTGACCTTTTACATTTATCCTTTCATTTTCATGAACAGATATTAAAGCATTCTCATATCTTGCAATAAGAGTTGACCTATTATGTCCCAAAGAATCGAATACCCCAGCCTTTATCAAAGATTCTAAAGCCTTTTTATTTAAAGCAGTCCTATCAACCTCATTTACTCTTTCAAGAAATTCTTTAAAATTATTAAATCTAGAATTTCCTCTTGCCATAACTATAGCATCTATCAAATTTGCTCCAACATTTTTTATAGCTGATAGACCAAATATTATCTTATTATCATCTACTACAAATCTTTTTTTTGATTTATTTATATCAGGTGGTAGAATTTTTATTCCCAACCTTTTAGCTTCAGAAATATAAAGGTATACTTTTGAAGTATTTCCCATTACAGAAGTTAAAAGATTTGCCATATATTCTTCCTTAAAATTATATTTTAAATAAGCAGTTTGCATGGCAACTAATGAGTATGCAGCTGAGTGCGATTTGTTAAATGCGTATTTGGCAAAAGATATCATCTCATCATATATTTTATTAGCCTTTTCTTTTGATATACCATTTCTAACACAACCTTTAATTTCCACATTTCCAGATTCATCAAGTTTTCCATTTACAAAAATATCCCTATTTTCTTCCATGACACTCATTTTCTTCTTACTCATGGCACGTCTTAGATTATCTGCCTCTCCTAAGGAAAATCCAGCAAGTTGTTGTACTATTTGCATTACCTGTTCTTGGTAGACAATAATTCCATATGTTAGCTCAAGTATAGGTTTTAGACTATCGTCAATGTAAGTGATATTTTTTGGATTATTTTTATTTTTTATATAATTTGGAATCTGATCCATAGGACCTGGTCTAAATAATGAGTTTGCTGCTACCAAGTCATCAAATTTTGTAGGTTTTAAATTTTTTAGGAAATTTCTCATACCAGCTGATTCAAATTGAAATATACCTATAGTTTCAGCTTTAGTAAATTGACTTAAAACTTCTGAATCATTTTCATCTATATCTTCAATATTTATATCAATATTTTTGTTTTTCTTTACATCTTCTACAGTATCCTGTATTACGGTTAAATTACGAAGACCCAAAAAGTCCATCTTCAATAGCCCTAATTCTTCTATTTCTACCATATTAAATTGAGTTACTATCTGATTATTACTCATGGAAAGAGGAACTATATCTGTTAAAATATCTTTTGAGATAACTACTCCTGCTGCATGAATTGATGTATGACGTGGTAGGGATTCTATAGCCCTTGCTGTATCAATCATTCTTTTTGTTTCCACATCATTTTCGTATTCATGGGCTAATTTTTCTGTATTTTCTAGGGCAAGATCTATTGTCATTCCTATTGCTTGAGGAATAAGTTTTGCTATCTTGTCTACCTTATTATAGGATACATCCATAACTCTACCAACATCTCTTATTGCGTTTCTTGCCTGCATTCTACCAAAAGTTACAATTTGAGATACATGGTCTTTTCCATATAATTCATAGACATAATCTACAACTTTGTCCCTATTTTCATAGCAAAAATCTATATCTATATCTGGCATAGATACTCTTTCAGGATTTAAAAATCTTTCAAAAAGTAAATTATATTTTAAAGGATCAATTTTAGTTATATCTAGGGCATATGAAATAATAGAACCTGCTGCAGATCCTCTTCCTGGGCCTACTGCTATATTATGGTCTTTTGCATATCTTACAAAGTCCCATACTATAAGAAAGTAATCTACATAACCCATATTATTAATTACATTGATTTCTTTTTTTGTCCTATCTATTATCTCTTTTGTTATATTCTTATATTTTCTTTTTAGCCCTTTATATACAAGTTTTTTTAAATATTCTAGATTAGATAAACCTTTTGGAAGTTTTGTAAAATAAGGCAAATGTGGCTCATGAAATTTAATTTCAACATTACACCTATCTGCAATTATTTTAGTATTTTCATATGCACGAGGAAATTCTTTGAAAATTTCTTTCATCATAGAAGAATCTTTTAAGTAAAATTCATCAACTGGCATCTTCATCCTATCTTCATCTTTAAGTAAAAAACCTGTTTGTATACACAAGAGTACATCTTGATAATAAGCATCTTTTTTATCGACATAATGAACATCATTAGTACAAACCAATTCAATATCAAGATCTTCATGCATCTTTAATAAGATTTCATTTACTTTTTTTTGTTCCTTCAAACCATGGTTTTGAACTTCCAGATAAAAATTATCTCTACCAAAAACATCTAAGTATCTTTCACAAGTCTCATAGGCTCTTTTTATATCATTTTCTAAAATTCTTTGATTAATCTCACCATTTAAGCAAGCTGATAGGGCAATTATATTTTTTGAATATTTTTTTATAGTATCAAAGTCAACTCTAGGTTTATAATAAAATCCTTCAGTATATCCTTTTGAAACTATTTTCAAAAGATTCTTATAACCTTCGTTGTTTTCGGCAAGAAGTATTAAATGATAGTATCTTTTATTAGTAGGTGTCTTTATAGATAAATCATCTTCACAAACATAAACTTCACAACCAATTATTGGTTTTATGCCATTTTTCTTACATTTTTGATAAAATTCAATAACTCCATACATTTGGCCATGATCTGTTATGGCACAAGATTTCATATTTAACTCTTTAAGCCTTTTAATTAGCTTATCAATTTTTGTGAATCCATCTAATAAAGAGTATTCTGTGTGTAGGTGTAAATGTGTAAAATCACTCATCATTATTATCACTTTCTGCAAGTTTTATAAACTTTTGTAATCTATAATTAACCTTGGCTTTACTTAAAGGAGGATTTGCCATCTTTCCTAATTCCTCTATAGAAATATAAGGGTATTCTACTCTTAAGTCAGCAAGTTCTTTTAATTCTTTTGATAGATTATCAAAAATTTTATTTCTTTTAAGCTTATTGATTGCTTCTACTTGCTTAAAAGATGCTTTTATTGTTCTATCTATATTTGCCTTATCAAAATTATTTTGCCTATTTATATCATTTCTTATTGATTTAATAACTCTTACATTTTCAAGGTCAAATAAGGATTTATTTGCTCCAATTATAGCTAGAAAGTCTGATATCTTATCTGAATCTTTTATATATACACTATAATTATCATTTCTTTTATTTATTTTTGCATCTATATTGAAATCTTTCATAAGTTTTTCTATTAAATAAACCTCATTTTTATCAGATAAATTTATTTCAAGGTTATAACCTCTGTAAGGATCATTGATTGAGCCTTTTAACAAAAAAGCTAGTTTCAATATAATTTTTTTTTCTTTTTGAGTTTTTATTTTTTTTAAAAATTTTTCCAAATCAAATATTTGATAATAATCTGCTAAATCAAGTATTAAATCTGCTATGTAACTATCTTCAACTATGACAACATATGATCTATCTTTAGAAAATTTTCTTTTGTTTTGAATTTCTATGGCAGGAGAATAATCATATTTTGCCTTTATAATTTTATAAATATATCTTGCTTCTATATTCTCACTTGCTTTAAATAATATTTTGTATGAATTATTTCTAATTCTAATAGAGCCTGAGAAGTATAGGTAGGCTAATAATTCCACATCTATTTGACTTGTTTCAGGCTCTTTTTTTAATATTTCTTTTTTACATCTTTTTGAAAAAGACATCTAATCACTCTCTATTCAATTAATTTCTTTTTTAATTTATCTATAGAATTTCTATCAAGTTTAGCATAATACAGATAAGATTCAAAACTTTGATATTTTCTAATTATGTAAGATATAGCCTCTTTCATATTATAAGGGTTGGTTACTCTAAAAATAGATCCCTTTTCATCTTGATCATACCTTTCAATATAACCAAGATTTGCTGAAGATATCTCATAATCTGCAATTATATCCGACCTTGCTACATTAGCTAAACCATATAATACCATGCTTATGATTCCTGTTCTATCTTTTCCCTCTTGGCAATGAAAAAGTGTAACCTTATCATTATCTGCTAGTATTTCAAAAACCTTTCTTATAGCCTTGTAATTATCTATTATAGATATATATGATTTTCCTATTGAATCTTTTTTATCTATTATTCTTTGTATTTCTTCATATCTCATGGCCCTTGGTGAAAGTGAAACCTGATGGTAAGAAAAATTTTCATTTATTTTTTCTAATCTCTTATGGTTTTTATAAACTTCATCATCACGTCTTAAATCTATTATAGTAGATACATTTAAATCTTTTAATAATGATATATCCTTATCTGTGATATCATCAAGATTTGCAGATCTGATAAATTTAGACCAAGAGGTAATTTCTCCATCTAAGGTAGGCATACCTCCAAGGTCTCTAGCATTTTTTATACTTTCAAAGGGCAGTCTTTTTAAGTATTTTATTTTCTCCATTTATCCTTATCCCTATGTTTTTTTATTACTATATAATTTGTTTCTTTTAACTTTTCGTATATACTTTCACACATATAAACCGATCTATGTTGACCACCTGTACATCCAAATCCTATTGATATAGAGTTCTTTCCTTCTTTAGCAAAATATGGTATAAGTTTAATTAGGTTTTTATAAACTTCATTTTTAAATTCTTGAGCTATTTCAAATTCATCTAAATATGACCTAAGTTTTTTATCAGTGCCATTTAATTGTTTTAAATCATCAATATAATAAGGATTAGGTAAAAATCTCATGTCAAATACTACATCAAAGTCAAGACTTAAACCATTTTTATATCCAAAAGAAAATAAGTTAATAATAAAACTCTCTTTCCTATCAGATATATTCAATAGAACTTGTTTTAGGTTTTTGTTATTATAATTACTAGTATCTATGATTAAATCTGCCATATCTTTTATATCAGATAACATTATCTTTTCTCTTTCAAGACCATCTTTAACATCACCAAAAGAGCCTAAAGGATGAGGTCGCCTTAACTCATTATATCTTTTAATTATTACATCATCCCTACTTGTTAGAAATATGATGCTTGTATCCTTGTTGATTTTTTTAAGATTTGTTAAAGTTTCCTTAAGATTTTTTTCTACTTCCATTGATCTAAAATCAACTACACAGGCTAATTTTTCTATTGGCTTATCTTGTGACTTGCTTAAATATATAAAACTTTCTATTAAGGATCCTGGCACATTATCCATAGCATAATAATTTAAGTCTTCAAGTATTCTTAAGGCTGTGGTTTTTCCAGAGCCACTAAGACCTGTAATTATTTTAACTTTCATTACAAATCACCTAGTATTTTAACTTCTCTTTCTAGAATAAAACCAGTTTTTTCCTTAACTATAGATGCAATTTCCTTTATAAAATTATCCATCTCTTCAAAACTGGCATCACCATTATTTATTATAAAACCACAGTGTTTTTCACTTACTTGGCAATCTCCTCTAGAATATCCCCTTAGTCCACTTTCATCTATAAGTTTTGAAGCAAAAGATCCTACCGGTCTTTTAAAGGTTGACCCAGCCGATTTTTTCTCAAGTGGCTGCTTACTTGTTCGTCTATATGTGAAATCTTTATAAGCTTCATTTATATCTTCAGGATTTCCTTTTTTCAATCTAAAGCTTGCAGAGGATACAATTAAATCGTCATCAAAAACTTTAGAATGCCTATATGAAAAATCCATCTCTTGATTTGATAGTTCAACTATATTACCAGACCTATCTATAAGTCTTACAGATTCAATTATATCTTTCATCTCTCTCCCATAAGCTCCAGCATTCATAGCTACAGCCCCACCTATAGTACCAGGGATTCCTGAAACTTCTTCCATTCCTGTAAGTTCATTTTTAAATGATAGTTTTGATGCTTTTGATAACAAAGTTCCACTTGTAACTATGAGGTGGTCTTCTTTTATTTCAATATTATCATAATTATTTGATAAGGCTATAACGCACCCTCTTATCCCTTTATCAGTTACAAGAATATTAGTGCCATTTCCTATAATTGTAGTTTCTATGTTATTTTCTTTATTAAATTTTATAAGATTAATTAATTCATCTTCTTTGCTAGGCTCCACAAATACATCACATGGTCCACCTATTCCAAAATTTGTATGAAGTTTTAAAGGCTCATCAAAAAGTATAATTCCAAAATTTTTACCTTCATATACTGACTTATAATCCATAAAGCCTCCTATCTATTTTCTTTACTTTAACTAATTTTATTATACTCTTATTTGATTTTTTGTCTTTTTTTATATATAATAGCTAAAGGCGATTATATTTGATAATTTAATATAAATTTGATATAATGACTAAGATTAAACTAAGACTTGGAGGTGTAAAGTATGGCAAGAGAGTGTGATATCTGCGGAAAAGGTACAAAATTCGGTAACAAAGTTACTTTCTCCCATAGAAGATTAAACAGAAACTTTAAACCAAACGTTCATAAATTAAGAGCTAAAATCGATGGAAGCGTTAAAACAATCAACGTTTGTACTAAATGTATGAAAAGCGGTAAAGTTGAAAAAGCTTAATATTAATGACAATAGTGCTAAAAGCATTATTTTTTCATAAAAAAGGACAGTTGCAAGATTACTTTTGCAACTGTCCTTTTTTATGAATTAAATATTTTATAATATTTAAAAACTTGGTCTTTAATTTCACCATTTGAAAATATATCTGATCCACTTACTACAAGATCTACTCCACTATCAATCACCCTTTTTAAATTATGTGTTTTTATTCCACCATCAATCTCAATAAGGCAATTTAATTCATTCTCGTCAATATATTTTTTAATATTTCTTACTTTATCTAATGAATCTTCCATAAATGACTGACCACCAAATCCTGGCTCTACACTCATAACAAGACATACATCTACTTTTTTAAGATATGGAAGTATACACTCGACTTTTGTTTTTGGTTTAAAAGTTAGTCCTACCTTAAGTCCTAACTTTCTTATTTTTTCAAGAGTTTTATTAAGGTCTGAGCATGCTTCATAATGAACAGTAATTATATCAGATCCACTATCTTTAAATTCTTCTAAATATCTGATTGGCTCATCTATCATAAGATGAGTATCAAAAATAAAATCATTATTTTTTCTAATTGATTTTATTAATCCAAAGCCAAATGAAATATTTGGCACAAAAATCCCATCCATTATGTCAAGATGAAGATATTTTATATTTGCATCTTTTAACTTATCCAAGTCAGCTTGGATATTTGAAAAGTTAGATGACAAAAGTGATGGTGCTAATTCTACCATTTTTCTCTCCTTCTTTTTATATCATCAAATAAAGTTAAGTAATTTTCATACCTTGTCTTGCTAATATATCCATTTAGTAAATCATCTTTAACCTTACATTTTGGTTCATTTATATGGTTACAATTATTGAATTTACATGACTTATTGTCAAATTCTTTGAAACAGTATTTAAGATTTTTCTCATCATCTATAAAGTCTAGGTCAAAACTATCAAATCCTGGTGTATCAAAAATGTTGGTATTTTTACCTAGATTGAATATTTCTATATGTCTAGTAGTATTCTTACCTCTTTTTGACTTTTCAGATATTGACCCTATTTCAATATCATAGTCAACAAGGTTTGATAAAAATGTAGATTTGCCAACGCCAGATGACCCAGAAACTGCAGATGTTTTACCTTTTAAAAGATTCATAATTTTGTCTTTTGGAAAGTCATTATAATTATCTATAAATATTAGTTTATAACCAATATTTTCATACATTCTTATAAATTCCAAGTCTTTTTCTTCAGCTAAATCCTTTTTGGATAATATTATAGCAACATCTATATTTATATATTCACACATGGCTAAGTACTTATCTATATTAAATAAGTTTAGACTGGGATTTTTTATAGTTACAAAATATAAGATTTGGTCAATATTCGCTATATTGGGTCTTTTGATTTCATTTTTTCTCTCTAAGATATTATTTATATATCCCTTATTATCTTCTCTAATTTCAAACTCAACATTGTCCCCAACTAAAGGTTTTATATTTTGATTTCTAAAAACTCCCCTTGCCTTACACATATAACTTTCATCATTAGCTAAAACATAGTATATTTCTTTTTGGGCTTTTATTATTTTACCAATCATTTATTTACTTCATATACTCCTTTGGATTCTCCATCAACTAAAATTTGAACCCTTGTACCTACAACTGACTTAAAATTTAAACTTAAGGTACCATCATCTCCAACTTCTTTGCTAGTATGATTTTGGTTATATAATAAATCTGTTTTTTGATTATCATCTGAAAGCTTATATATTTTTATATTAAAACTTTCTTTATCTTTTGGTGGAGTAATTGAAAAACTAACATTTACAGCTTCCTGTTGTTTTTTCTTGTCTTTTCCATCTTTTTCTTCTTCATTAGATTTATTATCAGTATTTTCTTTGCGACTTGGATCCTTACCATTTGATACCACAAGATCTATCTTAGAATTTTCTGCAACTTCTGTATTTGCTGATATAGATTGTGAAATTACTATTCCCTTTTCGATTGACTCAGAATATTCATAATTTATATTTCTTACACTTATAGAAGAATTTTCTGCAATAGATATTGCCTTTTCCTCAGTTTGTCCTACAAGGTTAGGTACGCTTACATTCTTAACTTCTGGCTCTTTTTTACCAAGACTTACATTAATGTCAATTTCACTACCACTTTGTACTGTTTCTCCAACTCTTGGATTTTGACTAATAATTTTATCTTTTTCGACTGTATCAGAATATTCGCTATTTGTTTTTCCTAAAGAAAGTCCTACCTCTTTTAAGCTTTCTTCTGCTTGACTTACAGTCATATTTGAAAGGTCTGGAACTTTAACCTCTCTACCTTGACTTATAACTAAGTTTACTGTTGAATAAGGTTTTACCTTTGCCTTGGGACTTGGATCTTGTTCCATTACTTTTCCTTCACCATAGTTATTAGATTCTGCATAGCGTGAAACATTAGCCTTTAAGTTTTTTGATTTTAGAAGCTTAACTGCCTCATCCTCACTTAAGTTTAATACAGTAGGAACTTCAACCATATTTGAGTTAGAACTTCTAACATAGTAAAATACGCCTAAAGCTAAAGCTAAAATTACAAGAAATATAGGCCGAATTTTTCTTTTCTTCTTTTTTTCTTTAAGATTTTTATTATCATCTCCAGGACTGACATATATAGCTTCATCATCTTCTTTATCTTCTTTTTTCTCTTCTAAAACTTTATCTTCATCATTTCTTTCTTCTGCAGGAATCTTTTCTTCAACTATAGGAATAAAGCTTGTTTCTTCTATATTATCTTCAACTACAGGAATTTTGGCTGTTTGTTCTTTTTTTATAGGTCCTATATTATAATTTTCATCTTCTAAGGCTCTTATTAGCTCCTTAGCATTTGTAAACCTATCTTGAGGATTTTTCTCAAGTAATTTCATTATTATATCATTTAGTCTGTTGGATAGATTTTTATTTATCTCTTTAGGCTCAACAGCCTCATCTTGTATATGCATTACAGCGATACCAACAGAATTATCTGCATCAAAAGGGACTTTTCCTGTTGCCATTTCATACATAACTACGCCTAGAGAATAAAGGTCTGATTTCTCATCAACAAATTTTCCCTTAGCCTGTTCTGGTGAAATATAGTGAACCGTTCCAAGAATCGATGATGTATAAGTTATAGTTGCATTGGTTGATACTCTTGCTATTCCAAAGTCTGTGACTTTTAATAAGCCATATTTATCCATCAATATATTTTGTGGCTTTATATCTCTGTGTATTATATTTGATTGATGAGCTGAGCTTAAGGCTTGAGCAATTTGTATTGAATAGTCAACTATATCATGATTTGAAAGTCCATTTTTATTCTTATCAATAAGATCTTTTAAGGTTTCTCCATTGACATATTCCATTACTATATAATGTATTTTTTTACCAGATATTAAATCTTCACCTATATCATATACACTTACTATATTAACATGACTAAGTCTAGCCGCAGATAAGGCTTCATTTGAGAATTTCTTTACAAACTCATCATCTTCTTCATATTGATCTTTTAATACTTTTATTGCAACTTCTCTTTGCAATAGTCTATCAGTAGCCTTATAGACCTTGGCCATTCCTCCAACGCCAATAAGTTCTCTTAACTGATACCTATTTCCTAATATTATATTATCCATTCTAACCTCAAATCATAATTGTAGTAACTGTGATATTATCATGACCGCCTTTTTTTATTGCTAAATCGACAAGATTACTAGATATTATATCTGCAGAATTATTAGAAGCTATTATAGATTCAATCTCTAAGTCTGATACTTCGTTTGTTAAACCATCAGTAACCATCAAGACATAATCTCCATCTTTCATATCGCAAGATCTCGATTCTGGTCTAAGAGTCTCACTTACTCCAACAGCTCTCGTTATAGCAGACTTATTATCAAAATTCATTGCTTCTTCTTTTGTAAGAGATCCAGAATCAATTAAGTCATTAATCAAAGAATGATCTCTTGTAATAGGGTGCAATTCATTATCAGTATAAATATATGCTCTAGAATCCCCAATATGGGTTATATGATAGGTTTTTTTATCATAATCTAGGCAAACACAAACCACTGTAGTACCCATATTAGAATATTCCTCATGGGTCTTTGAAAGGTCTAATATTTTAATATTTGCATCCTTTAAGGCGTCTTCTTGTAAGTCTATAAGTGATTTATAAGATTTTATATCAGAATTTTTAATAAACTCTATGTAATATTTTGTAGCAAGCCTTGAGGCTATTTCGCCACCCTTATAACCACCCATACCATCAGCTACAATAAAAAAACATTGATTATCTATTTCTAAATTTCCATAGTAATCCTGGTTTTGACTTCTTACCTTGCCGATGTTAGAAATCGTACTAAATTTCATTTCTACCTCGCATAGTTATTTCTAAGTTGTCCACATGATGCATCAATATCCCTTCCCATAGATCTTCTTATTGTAGTATTGAGACCATATTTATTGAGTTTATTTTGAAATTGATTCATAATGCTGGATTTAGTTTTTGAGTGTCTAAACTCTTCAATTGGGTTAAGAGGTATCAAATTAATGTGGATATTTTTACCTTTAAAAAGTTTAGACAATTCTTTAACATCTTCTTCTAGATTATTTACCTTGTCTATTACCACATATTCATAAGATACTCTTCTTTTTGTCTTATCTAAATAGCAATCACAAGCCTTCACTATATCAGAAATCTTATATTTGTTAGCAGTTGGCATATATTTTTTTCTTTTTTCATCAAATGCATAATGTAAAGATACTGCCAAATTTACATCTAATTTAGAATCAGCAAGTTCTCTAATCCTATCAACAAGTCCTACAGTTGAAATAGTAATGGATCTATGAGAAAGATTTCTTCCTCTAGGATCTGTTGTTATTTCTATAAATTTAATAATATTATCAAAATTATCTAAAGGCTCTCCTATGCCCATTACTACTATGTTGTTTATAGTTGAATTTTCTCTTTCTAATAGATAAATCTCTTCTATAATCTCTGATACATGCAGGGATCTTTCAAGACCATTTTTTGTAGAGGCACAAAATTTACATCCCATCCTACAACCAACTTGAGATGATATGCAAATTGTCACCCTATCCTCATATTGCATGAAAACTGCTTCTATAATATTTTTATCATCTAATTCTATTAAATATTTTTTGGTATTATCAAGTTTAGATTTGAATTTTTTTACTATTTTTAATTTAGGAAAGTAAAAAAGCGAGTCAAGTCTTTTCCTTAAATCCTTAGAAAGATCAGTCATCTTATAAAAATCATTTAATTTATTAATATGAATTTGCCTAAAAACTTGCTTAGCTCTAAATTTTTTAATCCCTAAATTATCAAATATTTCTTCTAATTCCTCAATTGATTTGTCATTAATAGTTCTTTTCATAATTATATCTTTTCAAATTTCGTCATAAAAAATCCGTCTGTATTATCTTCAAATGGAGTGTATTCAATATATGGTTTATCATCTATTGCTATATTTTTTAGTCTTTTCTTTTTTGTAAGATAAATATAGTTGTCTAAATTTTCATACATACCCAGAGTACAAGTAGAATAAAGAAGAATTCCTCCTTTTTTTAAATACATAAATGCCCTATCTAATATTCTTTTTTGAAGACTTGCTAGTTTTTTCACTCCATCCATATCTCTATTATATCTTATCTCAGGTTTTCTATCCATAACACCAAGTCCTGAACAAGGTAGGTCACAAAGAACATAATCAAACTTTTCTTTATATTCAGCTATATATTCACTTGCATCAAAATTTGTAATTTCAATATTTTTAAGGTTTAATCTCTCTATATTTTCATTAATTTTTGATAGTTTATTAAAAGAAATATCATTTGCAAAAATATTTGCATTATTATTTACTAATTCTCCTATAAGAGAAGTCTTTGTCCCAGGTGCTGCACATAGATCAAGAATATTTGATCTTTCTTTAGGATTAAGTTCTTCACATACTTTGATGGATGCTTCAGATTGGATAGTAAAAAGACCTGCTTTAAATTCATTTGTACTTGCAAGTTTACTTGGATTTGTAATTCTTAAAGACAATTTGGAAATTTTTGAATCTGAAACCTTATATCCCCTCTTTATTAGAATTTTCTTCAAATCATCTTTGCTTATTTTTTTGTTATTTACTCTTATAGATATGAATCTTTTATCATTTAATGATAAAAGAAATTTTTTTGTAAAATCTTCATCATAGGATAGGTTTAGATATTCGATTATCCAAATTGGACAAGAATATTTTATAGATAAGTACTCGTATTCATTTTTTATATTTATCTTAGATAAATTTTCTTCATCTCTTATAAAAGATCTTAAAATAGCATTTACAAAACCTTTTGATTTATTAGATTCTTTTTTGGTAACATTTACTAATTCATTTACAATAGCATAGTTTTTCCTATCTAAAAAATGAATATTATATATACCTACTTCGAGAATTAGAAGGACTTTTTTATCTAATTTTTTTATTTTTATCTTCGATAATTTACTAATAATATAGTCAAGATAGAGTTTTCTTTCAATAACTCCGTATATACTTCTTGTTATATATGAAATATCCTCTCTCTTGCTTGCTATTTTATTTAAAATATCTGTAGACTTTTTGTTTTCGTAAAAAACTTCATAAAGTCCATCTATTATCAACTTAAAGTCATCCATACTAATCTATGTATATTCCCTTTTCAAAGTCATTTCCCAATAAAAAAGATTTTACATCCATAGCTTTTTTTCCCGGAAATTGTATAATTTCTACTTTTATAGCCCCATCTTTGCATCCTATCTCTATCAAGTCATTTTTATTAGCCTCATATACAAAAGATGGTTTAGAGTCTTCTTTAACTATCGCCTTAGCTTTAAGAATCTTTATATTTTCACCCTTATAATTAAAATATGCCTTAGGAAATTCTACAAATGCTCTAACTTTATTTACTATATCTTGCTTATTTCCATTCCAATCGATTTTACCCATTTTCTTATCAATCTTTTTTGTGAAAGTTGCCTTAGTGTCATCTTGCTTTATTCTTTTGGCAAACTTTTCTTCATAGTTAAGAACAGCTTCAAGAATCGCCTTACTCCCAAGATCCGACATCTTTTCACTTAAACTTATAAAATCATCTTCCTCTTTTATTTCATATTCTTTTTGATTTAATATATCTCCACTATCCATCCCCTTTTCTATAAGCATTGCTGTAGCATGCGTTATTTTCTCACCATTTAAGAGGGTATATTGGATTGGACTAGCTCCTCTATATTTTGGTAGAGATGAAGGATGAAGGTTTATAATCTTATTTTCAAATTTATCTAGTAGCTTTTCTCCTATAAGTTGCCCGAAGGCAACTACAACTATAAAATCAATTTTTCTATCTGTAAGTTCTTTTAGAAATTCATCAGTGTTTACAGAATCAGGAGTTAAGACATCAACTCCTTTATCAAGGGCATATTGTTTAACAAGTGTTGGTCTAAATTTATTTCTATTTCTTTTTTTATCTTTACCACTAACAACTAAATCTACGTTTATATTTTCATTATTATAAAGAACATCCAAAGTTTTTAGAGCAAACTTTGGACTTCCCATAAAACATATATTTATTTTTCTATTGTACATCTTTGACTTCCTCTTCATAATCATCAATAAAAAGTTTGCCATTTAAATGATCAATCTCATGACATAAACAGACTGCCTTAAGTCCCTCTGCTTCTATCTGTTTTTCTTTTCCATCTTCATTTAAATATTTTACTATAACATGTGCTGGTCTTTTTACATTTGCATTAAAATTAGGTACAGAAAGACAACCTTCTACTCCAATTTGTTCGCCATCAGCTTCTATTATTTCGGGATTAATTAGCTTGATTAAACCATCCTCATCTCTAACATCTACTATTATAACTCTTTTTAAAAGACCTACTTGTGGTGCTGCAAGTCCCACACCATCGGCTTGATACATTGTATCAGCCATGTCATCAAGTAAAACTCTTATTTTATCTGTAACTTCTTTAATTTCTTTTGATTTTTTTCTTAAAATTGGATCTCCAACTTGTCTTATATTTCTAATTGCCATATAAGCCTCCTTTAAATACTTTACTTTAATAGAATTTAGCTTCAATTATCAAAATCAATAGAATATATCTTTGAAATTCCGTTATCTTCTATAGTTACACCATGGATTTTATCAGCTAATTGCATAGTGGTTTGTCTATGGGTTATCATTATGAACTGTGTTTTATCTGATAAAGACTTTAGATAATTTATATACCTTTTTATATTAGATTCATCCATTGCTGCATCAATTTCATCTAATAGTGAAAATGGTGCTGGATTTGTTTCAAATATTGCAAACAATAAAGCTACTGCTGTCAAAGACTTTTCTCCTCCTGATAAAAGTGAAAGTGACTTTGTAGTTTTATTTGGTGGGCATGCACTTATTTCTATTCCTGCATTTAAGAAATCATCTGAGTCAAGGCTAAGTTTCGCCTTTCCTCCCATAAACAATTCTTTAAATATTCTTTGAAATTTATCATCTATTATATTGAAATTTTTAATGAATTCTTTTTTCATCTCTACTTCAAGTTTTTTTATCATTTCTTCTATATCTTTTTTTGACTCTTCCAAATCAGTTTTTTGTTTATCTAGAAAATCAAATTCATCTTTTGATATTTTATAAGATTCTTTAGAGTTTTCATCGAAAAATCCTACTTTTGATAGGTCTTTTTGTAATTTTAATATATCTTCTTTTTTAACAGAAATTTTATCATCAAAGATTTTCTTATCTTTTAGGAGCTCAATTGATTCAGATATAAAAGGTCTAATTTCATCTTCCAAATTTTTATAGTCCTTAGATATAGACTCTAGACTATAATTTATCTTCACACTCTGCATGGAAAGATCATTTAATAGTTTCTCAATTTCTTTTGCTTCGATAATAAGTTTAGAATTTTTGAGTTTCTTATCCTCGATGTTATTTTGTATAGCTTTAACTTTATCTTTTAATTCAATTTTTCTTTTGTTTGAATATTCAATCTTAAGTCTTATTTTTTCAATTGTATCTTCTAATTTTTTTATATCTTTTTTTATAGACTGTTCAAATTTATTAGAATAAGATATAGAATCTTGTAAATTTTGAATTTCACTTTCTTTATCTCTTATATTATTAACATATATATTTAAATCCCTTTTATTTATTTCAATATTATTTTCTAGTTTAAATATATTATTAGATAAATCATTCAAAGTGGTTGTAAGATTTTCAATTACCTTTTCTAAAGATTCTCTATTTTTTTTTAGATTTTCTAAATTTTTCTTATAAATATCAATGTTTGAGTCATCTTCTTTTAAATCTTCTAATTTAAGTGATTCATTTAATTCATTAATTCTTTTTCTATTACTTTCTAATTCATAGTTTGACTTATCAATTTCTCTATTAAGCTTATCCATAGACATTTTTAACTCATCTAGATACTGACTAATCTTGTTTTTTTCTTTAATTTTATCATTAAACTTATTCTCTTCTATAGTAATTTTTTTTGATAAGTCTTTTTTATCTTCTCTTAATTTTAAAATACTATTTCTTATATCACTTATTTTCTTATTTCTATTAAGTATAGCAGTATTACTTCTTCTGGATTTATTGACGCCTGCAACCATTGAACCCCAAGTATTTATGAGATCAAGATTTAACGAAATTATTCTATACCCTTTTATCTTATTAGATAAACTAATTGCATCATCTATATTTTTGACAACTACTGTATTATATAAAAAATGGTTAACAATATGTTCAAGTTTTGGGTCATATCTTACTAGCTCATATGCCATAGCTATTACTTCGTCTTCATTAACTTTTGGTTTTCTACTTTGTTTAATAGAGTCAATAGGTAAAAATGTAAGCCTTCCTAGTTTATTTTTATTTACAAAATTAATTATTTCCCTAGTTTCTATCTTAGTCCTTGTTATAATATTTTGTAGACCTTGTCCTATAAGATTTTCTATTATATTCTCATATCCTTCTTTAACCGTTATTAGGTTTGCTAAAGTATCAATATATAAGTCTTCTATTTTGGTTCCCTTACTTTTGTTTAAAAAATCAGAAACAGAATAAAAATACCCTTCATGTTTTTCTAAAAGAGATTTTTGAATCTTATAGTTTGAAATTTCTTCTTTACTAGAGATATTATTTTGATTAATAAGATTTTTTAATCTTTCTATCTCATTGGAATTTTCATTAATTTTTTTTGAAATATCACTGAGTTTATTTTCGCTTTCTTCTTTCTTATCATTTAAATCTTGATATTTGTTTCTTAGAATTTCACTATAAGAAGATATTTTTTCAATATCTTTTTCTAAATTCTTAAGTCTTTCTTTTATTCTTTGGTTTTCTTCTTCTCTTTGTTTTTTTAAAATAGACTTAGTTTTCTGATTTAAATCATAATCATATACATTTTTTTCAAGAATAGATATTTCTTTGGAAATATTCTTTAAGTTTTTCTTATTTCCATCAAGATCTATTATTATATTCGACTTCTCTTTATCTTTTTTGCTTTTAAGACTAAGCATATTTTTAATATCTTGTTTAGTTTTTTCTAATTTTTTATTTTCAATTTCAAGTGTATTTTGAGTATCTTCTAATTTATTTTTATAATTTTCCTTATCTTTTGTATTTCTATCTAAATCTTTTTGATTATAATCTAACTTTTGAAAATCTAGTTTAATTTGATTATTAAAATCTACAATCTTTTTTTCGAGATTTTGAGATTCATTTTCCATAGAATCATTTAATTCTTCTAATTCATTCAACTCTTTAGCTATAGGTTCAAGAGCTTTTTTTACCTTATTAAAATAGGCAGTTTTTTCTTCTTTTTTAAGATTTATCTCGTCTAGCTTTTTATATAAACTTTTCTTCTTGTCATTTAATCCTTTTGATTTAGACTTTAAATATATTAGAGATAGAGAATCTAACTTATCAACTATTTCTTTATGCTTATCAAAATTTTTAGCTTCATCTTCTAATCTTTCATTATCTTTTTTCTTATATTCCCATTCCCTTTGGATAACTTCAAGATCTTCATCTACCTTACTTAGTTTTTTAAGTGATTCTTCTCTTCTATACTTGTGGGTTGCAATTCCACTTGCCTCTTCAAATATATTTCGTCTTTCTTGGCTAGATGAATTTAAAATTTCATCTATCCTCCCCTGACCTATTACAGAATATCCTTCTTTTCCAATACCTGTATCTAAAAATAGTTCCTTTATATCCTTAAGCCTTACTCTTTTTCCATTTAATCTATATTCATTATCTCCATTTCTATATATTCTTCTTGATACTTTTATAAGATCATAGTTGCTATCTAGTTTCCTATCTTTATTTTCAAAAGACAGATTCACTTCCGCCATATTCATTGGATTCTTATCATCACTTCCTTGAAAGATTACATCATTCATGTTCTTTCCCCTGAGTGATTTCGCAGATTGTTCTCCAAGCACCCATTTTACAGCATCTGCTATATTGGATTTTCCTGATCCATTCGGACCAACTATTGCAGTAATTTGATTATCAAATTTTATTTTAGTCCTTTTAGCAAAAGACTTAAATCCTTTTAATTCAACGCTTTCAAGTTTTATACTAATTCACCACCGTAAGTTTTCTCCACATAATTTTTTATAAATTTACCTATATCATATGTTATATTTACATTTTTATAAGATATATATGACTTATCACTTTCTTTGAAATTAAGCTTTATTCCATATTTATCATAAAAGTATTTCTTATTTGAAGCTTTATTTCCTGCTATTATGGAAATTTCTCGAGGATTTATATTGATTTTTATGGACTCTTTTAAATTATAGTCTCTTATTAATTTTTCTAAATAAATCCTATTAATGAAAGATTCTACCAATTGCCTAAAAGCAGCATGAAAAGGACCTGCAACCACGTCCTTACCTTTGTTTATATTATCAGTAGGTTGAAGACCTACCCTAATTATATTAATATTTTTATAGAAATAAATCATATATATTTCAGATGAAACTCTTATAGCATCACCAAGGCTTAAAGCTTCAAATGAACCTTCATTATATAAGCTCTCGAGTTTAGTATCTTTTATTACAAGCGTAGGATAGATTCTAACCATATCAGGTTCCATTTTCACAGACTTTATAGCTGTTTCTATAGATTTTTCATAAGAATCCTTAAAAAGCCCTGGCATAATTTGATGACCTAGGATAAAACCATATTCTTTTATAAGTTTTGATGCATTAAGAGAATCCAGACTTGTATGCCCTCTCTCATTTGCTTCTAGAATTTCATCATCCAATGACTGGATACCTAGCTCAATTATATCTACTTGATATTTTTTTAATATATCAAGAATAGAATTATTTATATAATCAGGTCGGGTCGATAATCTGATTCTATCAATAATTCCCTTCTTTTTGTAGTCTAGTGCTATTTTAAGATAAGAAATCATAAGAGTTGTGTCTAGCCCTGTAAAAGATCCGCCAAAAAATGCTATCTCCTTTAAATTATCATTTTTGGGAAAATAAGATAGGTAGCTTTCAATTTGTTTAATTGTATTTTCTGTATTTATTGAATCCTTATAATTTGTAATCTTAACTTGATTACAGAATGCACAATCATGTGGACATCCTAAAAAAGGTATAAAGATTGGAATAATATATTCTTTTTTAGACATTTGTTAACTTCTTGTATGCTTTCTTTGCAGCCATTTGCTCAGCTTCTTTTTTATTTTTTCCAAAGCCTTGACTTAGCTTTTTATTTTTCGCATAAACTTCCATATAAAAAGTCTTGTCATGCTCTGGTCCTTCTTCCTTTACAAGCTTATATTTCAATATAATTTTTGAAGTCTTATTAAAATATTCTTGTAGTTTAGTTTTATAGTCTATAAAAAGAAGGTCATCATTTAAAAGTTTCTTAACAGTTCCTAAATAATTTTTAAGTAAAAAATTTTTAAGATAATCATAACCTGCATCTAGATAAAGTGCTGCACAAAATGCTTCAAAAGTATCTGCCTTAACAGACTTCTTATTTTTTCCTTGATGATTAATTTCACCTTTTCCAAATAATAAGTAATCAGATAAGTTGAATTTTTCACTTGCTTTCGAAAATGACGAAGTACAAACAATTCTCGATCTGATTTTTGTAAGCTTACCTTCAGGGTAATTTTTATGATTTTTATAAAGCTCTTCGCTTACAATTAAATCAAGAACTGAGTCCCCAAGAAATTCTAGTCTCTCATTAGAAAGCTTATTTTCTTCTTTTGTTTCATTTATATATGAAGAATGTGTAAAGGCCACATCTATAAGATTTTTATCCTTAAATGTGTAACCTATACTTTCTTCAAATTTTTTTATTTTTTCAAGTCTTTCTTTTGATAAATTCATTAATTTTTGCTTTCAATTAAAGATACTACATCTGAGAATTTTTCTATCTCATCTAGTTCATCATCAGAAAATTCAATATCATACTTATCTTCTACTGCCATTATAAAATCAAGCATATCTATTGAATCTATGTCATAATCAGATATATTTTTGTCAAAATCAATATCATCCCTGTCAATATCTAAATTTTCTAATACTAATTCTATTAATTCGTCTCTAATCATTTTAATTCTCCTCTTATTTTTTCAATTGTATTTGTATTTATATAGTCTATAAGTCCAAGAATTGCTGACTTAAAAGCCTTTTTATTAGAATTTCCATGTGCCTTATAGACATATTGATTTATACCCAAAAGTGGTGCTCCACCTATATCATCCGTATTATACTTTGATAAATTTTCTTTTAAACTATCCTTTAAAAGTGCTCCACCAATTTTAGTTTTCAATGATTTATATATTGAATTTTTAATTTCCTTACTAAGCAGGCTAATTATACCTTCTGCAGTTTTTATAGCAATATTACCATCAAATCCATCAGCTATTACTATATTAGTTTTTCCAGTAAAAAGGTCTCTTGCTTCGATATTGCCTTTAAAATTAAGGTCTGTATCTTTTAATAGTGCATAAGTTTCCTTGCTTACTTTATTTCCCTTATGCTCTTCCACTCCCACATTTAATAAAGAAACTGTTGGATTGTCTATATGAAGTACATTTTTTGCAAATACACTTCCCATAATTGCAAAGTCTCTTAAAAACTCTGCCTTACAGTCCATATTTGCTCCAGTATCTAATAAAAGTGTTTTATTTTCAAAAGTTGGTAAACTTGTTGCTATACAGGCTCTTTTTACTCCTTCTATTCTTCCAGAAATAAATAAGCCACTTGCTAAAAGTCCTCCAGTTGATCCTGCCGAAATAAGACCACTATAATTATCTTCATTTAATTTTTCAAATCCCTTTACTAGGCTTGAGTCTTTCTTTTTTCTTATAGCTCTTACTGGATCTTCATTGTTATCTATTCTATCTTTTGCATCTATAATTTCATAGATATCTATTCTTTGTGAAATTATATTTTCAATTTCCTCTTTATCTCCAACAAAGACTGGTATAAAATCTTTTTCTTTCAAGGCTTCTATAGTACCCTCTATAGGTATTTCGATGCCATCATCAGCTCCATAAGTATCTACTATAATTTTCATAATTTCCTCTTTTTTTAAAATTTAAAAAAAAGATAGTGTTACCACTATCTTAATCTAACTCAAGAACTTCTTTGCCTTTATGATAACCACAGCTTGGACAAACTCTATGTGGTAACATTGGTTCATTACAATTTGGACACTCTACAAAAGATGCTTTGTTTAATCTGTAAGCTGAAGCTCTTCTTTTATTTTTTCTTGTTTTTGATGTTCTTCTCTTAGGTACTGCCATTCTAACACCTCCTAGCTATGAGTTTTAGCAATCTTAAATATTATATAAGCTAATTTTAAAATTGTCAAGTTAAACTAGTCTTTTAGTATCTCTAGCTATCATTAATTCTTCATTAGTTGCAACAACAAATACTTTTACTCTAGAATCATCTGTAGATATTAGGTGAGCTCCTCCACGAACATTATTCTTTTCAGAGTCAATCTTTATACCAAATTGTTCAAATCCATTCATTATATCTTCTCTCATAGTGATTGAATTTTCGCCAATTCCTCCAGTAAATACTATAGCTTCAACATTTCCAACTTCTGCCATGTATCCTGCTATATATCTTTTGGCTCTATTTGCAAACATTTTAAGTGCTATCTCAGCTCTCTTGTTTCCATTATTAGCTGCATCTTCTAAATCTCTAAAGTCTGAAGATACTCCAGAAACTCCCAATACCCCAGATTCTTTGTTTAATACATTATCTATTTTCTTAGTATCATATCCATATTCATCCATTAAAAATGTTACTACAGCTGGATCTAAATCACCACTTCTTGTTCCCATTACAAGACCTTCAAGAGGTGTAAGTCCCATACTTGTATCATATGACCTACCATCTTTAACTGCACATATACTTGAACCATTTCCTAAATGACATGAAATCATATTAAGTTCACTTTGATCTTTTCCTAGAAGTTCAGCTGTTTTTTGAGTTATAAAGTCATGGCTTGTTCCATGGAAACCATATTTTCTAATTGATTGTTCTTCATAGTATTTATAATCAATTCCATAAAGGAAATTTTCTTCTGGCATTGATTGGTGGAATGCTGTATCAAATACTGCAACATTTTTAACATTTGGAAGAAGTTTTTCACAAGCTTCAAGTCCCATCATATTTGCTGGATTGTGTAATGGTGCGAATTTAGAATATTCTTTAACTGCTTTTTTAACCTCATCATCTATTAGCACAGAGCTTGTAATTTTTTCACCACCGTGTACGAATCTGTGTCCTACTGCATCAATTTCAGAAAGATTTGATATAACACCATTATCCTCATCTGTTAAAGCATCAAATACATGTTTTACAGCTTGGGTATGGTCTTTCATGTCTTCTTCAATTATAAATTCATCTTCACCTTTTTCTTGCTTAAGTCTTGATCCATCAATTCCTATTCTTTCTACAAGACCCTTTACAAGAACTTCTTCATTATCCATATCAAATAATTGATACTTAAGTGATGAAGAACCACAGTTAATTACTAATATTTTCATTTCATCCTCCATAAATACTTTAATATACTTCTTTTGATTTAACTTTTAGAATCTTAGGATTGTAAATATCTTTTATGAAATCATATGACCTGCTTTTATCATAATTATAGTCTATATCAAAATCATTTTTTGCAATAATTTGTCCGTTTAAGCTTAAATTGCAATCATTTATCGATTTTATATCACCACTTATAATAAGTAATCCATTAATTTCTAAATCCTTTTCTAATATTAAATTTCCATCAATTATAAGTATACCACTTATTTTACAAGCTGTCTTTGATTTATCATTAAAATCATCTAGACTCTTATTATCATTATTTTCGCTTGATTTAGCTTCTACTATTGAATTTTTTCTATCATTTTTAATTATAAGCTCATTTGTAACTTTTATCTTTGAATCTAAGTCCCCGTCTAAAACAAGTTTTTCATATTCTTTAAATTCATATTCTTTGAATTTTAAATTTTTAAAAAATTCATCAAATTTGTCATTAAGAATTATCTTATCTTCATTGTATAGTTGGTACTTATCATATAATTCCAAGAAAACTTTACTTTCCGCTCTTACCTTTTTATATGAAATATCTTTTTCCATTAAAAAATTATTATCAGATATTTTCGATATTAATAATTTCTCTTCTTCTCCCATATAATCAATCTTATAAGAAAATTTTTGTCTACTAGCTTTGTTCTCGTTAATTTTTTCTAAAAACTCAGTAAGCCTCTCATCATTACTTAGAGCTATATTATTTAAAGATTCAAGTTTATAAATTATTTTTTTCTTATTGTAAATATCTTCATTTAAATCTTGGTTATTCAAACTTTGCCTGTAAATGAAACTTAGACTTATGGATATAATGCTAAGAATTATTAATACATATATACTTATAAATGCCTTATTTTTCATAAGTTTTTCCTATAAAAGTTTTATAAAAAGAAGTCGATTCTTCTTCTATAAAATCAATACTTATATCAAATCCTTGCCTTTTTTTATCATAAACAATATTGGAATTTTTGCAAATACCTATAGGAACAGCTACCTCCCTATTTTTTCTAGAATCAGTATTTCTTATATATGCATAAAGATTATTGCCATTTTGTTCAAACCTATAAGTGGATAGTGATTCTTCATTTTGAACGTAAAGAATAAAATTTGATTTAGAATTATTTTCTTCTATTTCTTTAGAACTTCTTATAAGATTTTCTATATAAAGCATGCAATTAGTAGAATTCTTGTAGTCCATTTCTTGATAAAAACTTCTATTGCTTAATTTGAAATTTACAAAGATTAAATTGTTTATCAATAAAATCAATATAGAACTTATAAATAAAACCAATATTAGTTCTAATAAAGTAAATCCACGTTTTTTCATTTTTCTACCACCAAGTCAAGAACATATTTATTTTTATAAACTTTTATATGTTTTAACTTATAATTATATTCACTTATCTCAACATTTATGTCAAAACCATTACAATTTTCTATATATGTGCCTTCATCATTTTCCTTATATAATTCTAGTACTTCTTGCATAGCAAAAATTAACCTTGAATCACTTTTTATTTTATCTGAATCATTATATACAGAATATAGGGAAGGTAGAAGATATATTGCAATTACTGAAATTAAAAATAGACCAATTATTACTTCAACCAAAGTAAAAGCCTTAAGTTTTTTATTCATTCATTCTTATCCTTCCTGCTATTGGAGAAATTATATATCCATATCTTCTCTTATCTGAACTAAAATAAATAGTCTGAGCATTAACTACAACACCATTCGACCTAAATTTTAGTTTGTATGTCTTATTTGCCCTTAAATACCTAAACTTTACATATTTATCATCATTATTATTAATATCAGTAATATTTTTTATAGTATATGTATCATCAACAGCTTTAAAGCTATAGATGTGACCACTAGAAAGCGCCTTTTCCCTACAATAATTAAGATCTGCAAATAGGGTTTTAGCTTCATTTTTTTCTTTTATATTTCTATAGATACCGCTTCTAATAATAAAAACACTTGATAATACAGAGATTATTGCTAGAACTATAATCAACTCTACAAGGCTAAATCCTCTTTTTTTCATAACCCACCTCATATATTTATAATGTAAAGATAAGACAAAAATATATATGGACAAAAAGCAATCATTATTTTAGTAGACTTTCTTTTAATAGCCATTATTATAGCAAAAAAAGCTCCTATCCAAATAGAATAAAATAAAAATTCTACAATATTTTCATTCTTTATAAATAAAAATAAACTTAGATAGAAAAAATAGTCACCATCTCCAATATTTCTTTTTGAAATAATATATATAAATAAGAAAATAAAGGAGAATATCAATGCAATTTTTAGAAATCCTATATTAAAAGATAGGTAAAAAAACCTATAAATGAGTCCTAAAAACATTAATATGTAAATATATACCATATCTATATATAAGCTTTTGATATCGATTGCTGATATTACTAAGCAAAGAATCAAACTAAAAAAAATAATAATGCTCTGAATAGTAATTCCATATCTAAAGACCAGTACTGAAAGAACAGCCCCTAACAATTCAAATAAGGGATAAGTTAAGCTTATCTTATAGTTGCAATTTCTACACTTTCCCCTAAGCATTATAAAAGAAATTAATGGTATAAGATCAATGTTAGAAATCTTATGCTTACAGTTTGGACAATGACTTCTTGGATATATTATACTTATTTGTCTAATATTCCTATCTACTAATAAATGAGAAAAGGAACCAAATATGGTTCCCAGAAAAAATACAAATATCCAGTATATCATTTGACTTCATCTGGATCTACAGTAACCGTTTCATTTTTAGGATCTATAGTTACAGTATATGTTACCTTATTATCAAAATTATCATTCTCAAATCTTGGAAGTTCAGGCCACTTATCTACATAAGCTTTTTCATGTTGTCCCTTTGTCCAAGTAACTTCTTCGCCAACGCCATTCATTTCATTTAGCTTAACCAACCCAGCTGTCTTAAGCATAGATACATTTGAATTATGAGCAGTTATAGCTGCCTGATCTTTAGACTTTTGATATCTAGGTATAGCAATGGCTGCAAGTATTGCTATGATTGCTATCACTATTACAAGCTCAATTAAGGTAAAACCATTTCTCTTTCTTATCTTTTTCATAACTATCCTCCTTAGAAATCTATATTATTTACCGAGTCAAACATCGGTATTGCTACAGAAAATACAACAAATGCTACAATCGTTGCCATTATAAGTATAAGAACAGGTTCAGCGAGGGCAGAAATTCTTTTTAGCCTAAAAATATATTCATTGGCATAATAAGATGATGCCTTTTCCAAAGATCTTGACATATTACCACTATCTTCTCCAATTTTCACCATAGAAATCATAAGATTTGAAAATATATTTTCTTTACTAATTGCATCTGATAAGGACAAACCATGCCTTAGGCTGCTTTTGATATTTTCAAACTTAGCTTTAATATATTTATTTTTAAAAGAATCTTTTATTATATCCATACAATCAATTATAGAAATATCACCTCTTTTTAATATATAAAGCAGAGAAGTGATTTGGTATTCTACATTAAGCATCCTAAATTTTTTAAATAGAAAAGATTTAAATAAAATACTATCTATTTTTATTCTATATTCTTTCTTACTCATTAAATATATTAAAAATAAACATAATACTATTAATATTAATAATATATTTAGTCCATTCTTTGTCATAAACTCAGATATTGACAAAAGAAATCTTGTAGCCAGTGGAAGCTCATTATGACTATTTTCGAATACCGATATAAATGTGGGCAAAACTTTTGTAGTCATTATAATAATAACTATAAATGTCACTAACAAAAGTATTACTGGATATATAAAAGCCTGTTTAATCTGACTTTTATTTTTGCTGTCTTCGGTTAAATATTTTGATAATTCATCTAATATATAAGAAAGGTTTCCACTTTCATCACCACTTTTTATAAAAGCTATAATTAAAGGTCCCATGGCTTTTTCTTCAAATTTAAAGGCATCATAAGCCTGGTATCCTTCATTAAGTTTTGCCTTTATATTAGTCAAAGACTTATTAAGCTTCTTATCAAGTCCTTGACTAATTATTATTTCTAAACTATCATAAAGCGATATTGATGAATCAAGCAATAAGGCGAGTTGCTTTAAAAATAAAGCTAAGATATTGGAGTTAATTTTAATATTTCCAATATCTTTATTAAAAAATTCCTTGAGCTTTTTTAAGTTAATATTATTCAATTATACTTCTAATAATTCTTTATTTTTCTTATCTACTATTATATCTATATTATCAATATATTTTTCAGTAATGTTTTGAATTTCTTCTTCTATAGAATATCTATCATCTTCTGTAAGATCCCCAGTTTTTTCTGCTTTTTTTACAACATCCATATTATCCCTTCTTATATTTCTAATTTGGATTTTGCTATCTTCAGAATATTCTGATACTTGCTTTGTCAATTCTTTTCTTCTTTCTTCAGTAAGAGATGGAAAAGGAAGCCTAATTACTTCACCATCATTTTGAGGATTGATTCCTATATCTGATTTATTAATAGCTTTTTCAATCTCTTTAATATTTGACCTATCCCAAGGCTTAATAACTAACAATCTTGGTTCTGGTGTAGAAATTGTTGCGGCTTGATTGATTGGTGTTTGGGTTCCATAATATGAAAATGTAATCCCATCTAATATTGAGTCATTGGCTCTACCTGCTCTAATTTTGGAAATTCTAATTTCGAATGATTCTACCGCCCTTTTCATTTGAGATTCTGTATCCTTAATAATCTTCTCGTACATCAAAAACTCTCCTTTACAATTGTTCCTATTTCTTTTCCTTCAACTATCTTAACTAAATTACTTGGATCATCTATACCAAAAACTAAAATCGGCATATTATTGTCCATGCATAAACTTGTCGCAGTGGAGTCCATAATTTGTAATCTCTTTTGTAAAATTTCACTGTAGGTTAACCTATCATATTTTTTTGCATCGTCATACTTATTAGGGTCTTTATCATAAATACCATCAGTACCTTTCTTTCCTAAAAGTATTACATCTGCACCAATTTCTAGAGCTCTTAAAGAAGCTGTAGTGTCTGTTGAAAAATATGGAAGTCCAGTACCAGCTGCAAAAATAACGACTCTCCCTTTTTCAAGATGCCTTGCTGCTCTTCTTCTTATATATGGTTCCGCTACTTCTTGCATATTTATAGCTGTCATTAGTCTTGTTTCAAGATTCATTTTCTCAAGTGCATCTTGAACTCTAAGACCATTCATAACTGTTCCTAACATACCTATAGTATCACTAGTAGCTCTTTCAACATTTCTACCACTTCTACCTCTCCAGAAGTTTCCTCCGCCTACAACTATGGCTATTTCAAGACCCATTTCTTTGGTTTTTTTGATATTGTTACAAATATTGTCTATTGTAGCATCATCAAATCCAAATCCTTTGTCTTTGGCAAGCGCTTCTCCACTTAATTTTAAAACTACTCTTTTAATATTGCGCAAAACTTTTCCTCCTATTAGTAAAATTATATCCTATTTTGAAATTTTCATAAAGTTATAAGTTATAAGTTTTAAAATTTTATTAGATAGTTTACTATATGTATATCTACCCAAATCAGAAAAATAAAATCTTTATAAAAAATAGTCAAGCTTTCACTTGACTCAGCCTATGGATAAATCAGATAAATCCTTAAAATTTTAATATATTTTGTCTATAGTACGATGGACTATTGCAGAATAAATTAATCGTTCTAAAATTATTACAAACTCCTCCACGACAATTTGGACTCTATAAGCCGACAGGCTATACTCAAATTGTCTAAAAGTAACTTGTAATGATTCAACTTTAGAATTCATAATTTTGCAACAGCCCATTTTATTAAAATATTTGACCAGTACTGTAATGTTTTTTCTATTTATTGAATTAGTTCTTTCTCTTTCGATTGTATCAACGTATTTTTCAAATACTTCTGCATTAAAATATGTCTTATCAAATAATTTAGGCATCTAAATCCTCCTATAAAATACCTTTCTTGTTAGCTTCAAGCATTTCCTCATAAGTCATATCTTTTAATTCCTTTTCTCCTATAGATCCAGACTTACCCATGCTTCTTTGCTTTGGTTCTTCCTCAATTTTAAATAGGTATGAATCACTTTCTTTTAGCCCATCAATTTGTGCCTTTAAATCATCATTTAAGTTTTTAGAATCCTTTAGACTATCAATATCAAGTAAAGCCTTAGCTGCCTTTAAGTTTCTACTACCAGCATTAACCAAGCCTAAATCTATAGCATTATTTAAAGTTATATTGTCCATATCCTCTTTAGCTTTGATTTGTGCCTGTTCATACTTGTTTTTATATTCTTCAGCACTTGCCTTAATTGATTCAATATCCATATCTTTAAAGGCTTCTATCTGCTCATTTGCACTTGCAACTTGATTTTTAAAATTTTCATTTTCAGTTTTTAAAGTTTCAAAGTTATTTTTAAGTTGGTTATAATCTTCAACTTCTTTTCCTCTTAACTTAAAAACTGCCGCTATCTGTTCATCATTTAAACCTATCTCTTTTAACTCTTCCGTCTTCATAAAACATCTCCTTTTAAGCTTTTTAAGTCGTTGCTCTGACTTAGATATTTGTTTTTTTGCATTTTAGGTCTGCTTTGACCATGGCGAAGCTTAAAGGATTTGAACCTTTATCTTCCAGATTTGGAGTCTGGTGTTTTTCCTGATTAAACTAAAGCTCCAAAAAAAATCGCACGATTAACTCATGATTATTACTAGGCTATGACTACCTCTAAACGTAATAACTCACGATTATCGCACGATTATTTTAGATTATTTTTTTATTTATTATTAAAGCTATTACTATAAATGTTATCCCAATTAATAAACTTATCCATAAGGGCGACAACACCCAAATCCACGACCAGTTAATATGATTAGTGAGTTTTAAAAATATAAACAACAAGGTTAATAAACCGAAAAAACCTATACCATTACCATTACAATTTTCACTTTCCATAATTACTCCCCTTAAAAAAAGCACATCCAACTTTCATTAGTGTGCTTTTAATCTAATATTTCTATTTTTTCTATTTGTGATTGGAGAATTACACCATTGCCCCCGTAGAAAAGCATTGGTTCGTCCCATTCATCTTCTGCTTGTATGTATTCTTCACAATACAACTCTTCCACTGATCCATCCTTGAAAAATACTTTTATATTTTTACCTTCAGAATTATACATCATGTCTATTAATGTCATAGAATCATCTCCTATAATGTTTTGGTTTTGCTGGTACAATGTGAACTCCTTTTTCCTTGCTATAAGATATTGAAAATCTATTTGTGATTACTTCATCATCATTTTTACTATTTATCCAATATCCTATATCTTCATCTGCTTCAATGAATTCTTTATTAATCCATTTTCCTACTTTTTTAACTCTAAGTAAATCTCCAGTCCCAGCATACTTATCAACCAAATCTTGTGGATTTACGTCGTCTAGTAAGTAGCTTTTGTGTATGCCTTTTGCCAATTCTTGATTATAATTATTTGTGCCTTGAATATGCTTGTCTTGTCTTCCTTGATTTATATTAAGGTTGTAATCATTTCTAATAGCTTTTCTTAGTTTTTCATCTTTTAAATAAATATCTAAGTTAATCTTATTAGAACCTAAATTATAAAGTTCATTAGCTTTCTTTTGTGCTTTTTTAGTAGCCCAAACTTCCTTACTTGCCTTACTTCTATTATACCCATAAACGCTGGTATTTACACTGGCAGGGCGAAGTTTTCCAGCCTTATTAAAATCTTTATATAACTGCCTTTGCCTTTGTAACCTTACCTGAGCTATCAGTCTACTTTCATCATCTCCAATCCTTTCATACATCATAACCCTATGCTTATATTTTCTTATAGTTCTTTCAATCTGTCTTTGCTTTTGGGTTGCTTCATAATAAGTATATTCCTTTCCATCAAACTCAAAAGGCTCTGGATCTATATCGTCAAGCATTTCTTTAGTCCACTCTTTTTCTGATATCCCCTCAAAGAACGGATACCAATTATGCCTGCAATTTGCACCCATAAATCCAGTAACTTCTCCATATCCAATGTCATCTAAACTTAAATACTTACTATTCTCACCCGATATAGACACAACTTGCCCTTGCCATACCGCATGGCTTGGTCTAGCTCCAGCATGAGCCGATATCTCCATCAAATCTTGCCCCATATCCTTAGCATTATCCATAGATATCTCGCCCGTCATTTGATTTAAAGTAGTTCTTACAATCATCTTACTTGCTGATTCTAATGTATAATTACGTCCACTATTGATATAATTTGTAGACTTTATACTTAAATTATATATTTGACGAAAAAAACTTAAAATATATTTTTTTAGAGAAGTGTTTTTGAAAATAGAAATATTAGAGAAAATACTTTTAATAAAAAATGTATTATCCAGATTTTAAGAAAGCTGATATTAAGAAAAAGATATCTTATTCTTTTAATTAAACCTTTATAATTTTTGTACATAATAATAATGTAGATGGCAAAGCTTTGCAAAAATTAATAGGTTTTACTAATTTTAAGGCACACATACTCCTAAATCTAATATTTAGAGTAATATATTTTAAAGAATCACAAAAAATCAAATAAAAAAGTGGGATAAACAATCCATTTCCCACTCATTAACCACAACAAAAAAAGAAGCGTTAAAATACTAACGCTTCTTTTAAATATTGGTGCGGGATAAAGGAGTTGAACCTTCACGAGAAAATCTCACTAGATCCTAAGTCTAGCGCGTCTGCCAATTCCGCCAATCCCGCATATGGGGTGAGTAGAGAGATTCGAACTCTCGATCTCCTGGGCCACAACCAGGTGTCTTAACCAACTGGACCATACCCACCAAGTAAATAACTTACTATATAAGTATACATCCAATCAAGCTACTTGTCAAATAAATTTAAAAATATTCTTTTTATTTTTCATATTTACTCTAAGTTGTCTCTTCTGACTTGATTATAATACCACGTTTTAATGGTTAATGCAAGTTTTTTTAAAAACTTATAGTTTTACAAAAAAGAACTCTTATAGTAAAATATTTTTAGGATTGACTAGAAATTGAGGTGATTTCATGAAAAAAAAGTCAAAAAGTAAACTTATCTTAAAAATTTTCGCTATTGTTATAGCCCTATCTATGATAATTCCTATAGTTATGAATGCTGTTGAGTCTTTATGATTTTAGAAAATATAGATTACTCAGAAAAAGAAAATATTATAAAACTTACAATATCAAACGAAATTTTTTATTTATCTTATGAGTTTTATAATAATTTAGATATAAACATTGGTGATGAAGTTGATTTTAATCTTTATAAGAAAATTTTAAATGAAAATGACTATAATAGATGTAAATCTTATGCCTTAAAACAAATTTCATATTCTAACAATACTAGCTTTGATTTAAGAAATAAAATGTATAGAAAGGGATTTTCAGATGATAACATTAGTAAGGTTATTAAATTCTTAAAATCCTTTAATTTTATAGATGATGATTACTATGTAAGAAGCTTTGTTAATGATAAGTCAAAAATTTCATCTTGGTCTAAGGCTAAAATCAGGTTTAGGTTAAAGGCTAAGCATATAGATGATAAGTTAATTGATAAATATCTGGATAAAATTACTTATAAGGATGAATACGAAAAGGCTAATTTTTTAGCTCAAAAAAGGTTTGACCTAGGTCATGATAAGGATAAAGTATTTAGGTTTTTAGCTAATAGGGCATTTTCTTATGATATTATTAAGAATGTTTTAGAGGACTTATACCAATGACTTATGGATATGTCTATATGTTAAGATGCTCTGATAACAGTCTTTATACTGGATGGTGTAAAAACATTGATGATAGGTTAAATAAACATAATAGCGGATTAGGAGCTAAATATACAAGAAGTCGTAGACCCTGTAAGTTGGTTTTTTTTAAAGAGATAAATAGTAAAAGTGAAGCTTTAAAGCTTGAAATTAAATTAAAAAATTTAAAAAAGGAATATAAGGAAAACATAGTAAGAAATTTCCAAAATAAAAATGGAGCTATTTGAGGTAGCCCCTTTTTTTTAATTTATCTTTAAGTCTTTCTCCTTTCCTTTCAATACTTAATTCAAATAAACCCATCTTAGTAAATCCAAATATTTCATAATTTTCAAAGAATTTAACAATTGTTTCTTTAACTAAATTAATTAAATTATCATTTCTACTAGATCTTAAAAAATCTATAATAACCATACCTCCTATATTTCTTAATTTTATATTATAAAAAATAAACTCGAGTATGGATTTATTTATCTGATAGAAAAAGTCGCTTTCATTAAGAGTAGAATTTTTCTTTGATGAATTTACATCTATTACTGTAAGAGTTTCTAACTCATTTATTATAATTGATAGATTGCCTCTATATAGCTTATCTTTTCTTACACTTTTTAAAGACTCTTTAAATAATTTATCATTTACTATATCCACCTTAGCTAATTCTAATTCTTTATTTTCTTCAATATAGAAGTCTAATTCATTTTGAGATAATATTAACTTTGGACTAGGTGTAAAGTTTTCTTCTCTTATAATCTTATCTCTAAGATTTATCAAATCATTGTATGACTTCTTATTATAAATTCTGTTCTTTTTTAACTTAGGATAGCCTTTATTTTTAAATCTATATAGATAATATTCTTCATTTTCTATCCTGAAATTTGCACTCATAGTTGGAAGTTTATCATCAAATCCTTCTTTTACTAATTGTACGATAATAGAATCTCCAATTTTAAAGCTTTTTTTTGTTTTTAAAAAGCCCCTTTTATCTTTATCATATAATAAAAAATAAGCATTTATGGAATCTATTTTTCCAACAACTCTAGCCCTGTATATATTATATAGTTCAGGATTGTAAAAATTCAATTCATAAAGCTTATCTTCTACTACCTTACCAAAGGCCTTATTTTTGTCATCTATAAATATATAATCTGTCATTTTTTAAATTTCATTTTTATTTTTTCTATAAAGCTAAGCTTCTCAATATCAGCTTTTTTGTCATCCTTAAGATTGTTAATAATATCTATATAGTCTTCATTTTTTCTTTTTACACCTAAAAATTTAGAAGATTTTTCAAGGATTTCATTTCTCACTATTCTCTCATCAAAGCCATCCTCTGCTTCGATAAAAAAATAATCTGCATCTATTTTCTTATTTATATCCTCATCGCTGACTATCGTTATGGTTTTTTTATTTTCAATCATATTCTTAGCTAAGTTATCAAAAATCAAATAATCATAGCAAGATAAGTCCTCAATTAATTTATTTATATCATCCTTTTTTATTTCATACTTATCCTCTAATAGAGGAGCTATTATAAAATCTATATTTTTATCTGCTTTGTTAATCACATTTTCTAAACTAACATAGTTTAAGAAATGATCACATATATCATATGTAATCATTCCTTCCATGTCGTAAATATCTTCTAAATTCAGACTAGTATTTCTCTTAAATGATATTAATAGACATCTTTTATCTTTAGACAAATCCTTTGATAAATTATTCATAAAAGGAAGCCTATATTCTAGCTTACCTTCAATTAAATATATTTGCATTATTCATCTCCATGTTCATGTTCATCTACTTGATTAATCTCGCCAAGTCTATCAGCTGGATTTATTCCTTGCTCTTGTTCATTTTTTAGATTATTTATTTTTTGGTCTTCTGGATTTATTTTAATATCAAAATATTTGCATATTATATCTCTCATTATAGGAGCACAATTATAGGAAGTATCTCCTTGGGTTAAAACCATAGATACAGCTATTTCCGGATCATCATATGGAGCAAATCCAACCATCCATGCATAAGGATCATACAAAGTTCCATCTGCATTTTTTCCTTCTACTTCAGCCGTACCTGTCTTTGTACCTATATCCAGTGGAATTGTTTTAAGGATTGGATTATTTTGAGATACTAATAAAGTACCATATTTAATATCTTCTAAATATTTTGAATCTTTTATATCAATCTTTTTGTTTTCAGTTTGATTTTCAAATAAGACATCCTTAGAGTTATGCTTAGTTACTTTATCTATTAGTGTATATTTATTTAAATATCCACCATTTGATAAAGTAGATATCACTCTGTTCATTTGAAGTGGAGTGTAGGAGTTTTGACCTTGACCTATAACTATATTTAACATATCAGTAATATCCCATTGTGCTTGATTTAAATAAGTATATTTTAAGGTATCTACTAGACCTGCACTATCCCCTTCTTTTATTTCTATAGGTTCATATCCCATCTCATCTATCATTTTTATAAGTCCATTTCTATCTAAAGAATTTGGATTTTCAGCAAGCTTAAGTATTGTATCAATATCTGTATCTAAATCTGCCTGAGTTTTTTTAGTGTTTTCCTTAATATATTTTTTAAGATTTCCATCAAGATATTTTTTCATCATTGCTTTTGTTACTTCAAGTTTTTTATCGGTTGATGGAATATTACCCTTACTTTCTTGGGGTATATTTATCTCAATACCAGTAATATTGTTAAGTCCTAACATCTCGGCTGCTTTTCTTATATCATTTAACTCTAACTTTATGCCCAAGGAGTTTCCAGTTGCTGGATTTTCTCCCAAAGCTAAACAATAGAAATAATAGTTGCATGAATCTCTTATAGCGCCATATAAGGTCTCTTCACCATGAGTACCACCTGTTTCTGACCAAATTAAGCATGAAAATCTTTTATTACCAATGTCCATAAAACCATTACACAAATTTGTTTTTTGTGGATCAAGTCCTTTTTCAAGTGCTGCTAAACTTGTTACAAGTTTAAAGGTTGAACCTGGCATTACTGCTGTTTGACTTGCTATATTCATCATCGGCCTTGCCTCAAGTACACTAGCATCATCAGGAACTTGTAGGCTTTCCCAATCAGTCGCAGATATTCCTGTCGCAAATAAGTTTGGATCATAACTTGGGTAGGAAGCCATAGCGAGAACCTCTCCTGTTTTAACATTACTTACTACAACTGCTCCACTTGTTGCATTAGGAGCTGATCTTAAAGGAGTGAAATTTCCATATTCTGAACTATATGATTTACCTTGTCTAAGAGCAGCCAGTACATCCTTTAGAGAATTTTCTGCTTGTGCTTGCAAATTAGCATCAATTGAAAGATATACATCATTGCCTGGTTCTGAATCAGTTTTTGATAAAGTTTCAATTCTATTACCAGATGAATCTACAGTCACTACTGATTTACCATTTTTTCCCCTTAAGCTATCTTGATATGATTCCTCAACTCCAGTCTTACCTATAATTTCATCTCTTAGATAAGATTTTTCATTAACATATTTTTTAACTTCATTATCTGTTGCAATAGGCCCCATGTAACCTAGGATATGACTTGCTAAATTTCTATTAGGATAAGACCTTATAGGAATTGTTGCAACACTTATTCCCTTTGCCTTATCTATATTCTCTTCTATTCTTAATACTGTAGCTTCATCTAGATTATAAACCAAATTTATAGGCCTAAAACCAAAAGATCCTTGCCTATTTATTAGATTATCAATAGTAAGCACACCTATAGATTCATAATCGTTATCATTTTCTATTCCTGATATAAGTTTAATATAATCAAGAATTTCCTTAGCACTATCTGACTTACTAAGAGTTTTTATTACAGTATCCTTGTCATGAAGCTTATCTTTTGTAGCATAATATTCAAAAAAGTCCTTTTTATCAATATTAAAGGTATAATCCCAATCCTTGATGTCATCTTCTGATATATCAATTGAAGGATAGACATTATTTAGAGTATTGGCATTTTGAGCTAAATACTTATAATTTTTATCTAAAATAACAGGTTTTAAAAGATTATTTTTATCAGCAAGTACAGCAAGCTCTTCTACAGGATCACCTGCTTGGGAATTTTTAAATTTGATGTCTACAGAATAAATATTTTTATCATCTTTTGTTTCAGTTTTTACTTCTGTTGTAAAATTTGCATAAATCCCTTTATTTTCCAATTTTTCTATAAGTTCATTGGCTGGTATCATATAAGACCCATCTTTTTCATTTATACTTGCAGATTTTAGAAACTCTTTGACAGATGACTTTTTAACTATTTCATAAAAATCATCACTTGCCTTAGAATTTAAATCAATACTAGGATAAATATTATTAAGGCTTGCTTTTTTTTGTATGAATTTTTCGTCTGCACTTATAGCATAGTCTTTTAAAATAATATTTGAATTTAGACCTTGTTTTTTAATTATATTATAAGCTAATATTCTAGCTTGATTATTTTCTAAAATATTTTTAATTACAGATTTATCATCTCCAATTGATTCAACCACTACACTAACGGGATCATCATTAATACTATGTCCTATAGACTTTAATTTACTCTCAGCATTATCCTTATATTTTAAGTTAAGACCATTTTCATCATTACTTACTAATAAGGGTATATCTATCCCTCTTTTTTTCAAAGCAAGCAAAGCTGTTTTCATAGTATCATATTGTATTCCATTTTCATTTGAATTTGAAGTTACAATTTCTCTCATTAAATTATTATCAACAATTATATCTACAATCTTATCTTCTGGAGACTTATCTTCATTGAAATAATCATCTTTTTTCTCATATTGGAAAGAATTTAATCTAATATCAAATTCGTTTTGATAATTAACTCCTGCTTCTTCTAAAATATTAACCAAAGAATTAATAGCCTTTATCCTATCTTCATCTTTTAAGTTTGTTAATTGATCTTTATAAAGTTGAACTACAAAAGAAGGTACAGTTGTAGCCAAAACATTACCATTTCTATCAAGGATATCTCCTCTACTAGCTATCTCATCAACTTCTTGTACCTTTCTATTGTCAGATAAATCTCTGTAATAGTCTCCTTGTCTTACCATTAAAGAAAATAATTTTATAGCTATTGCAATAAATAAGAAGCCAAATATTACTTGAACCAAGGTTAGCCTATTTTCTTTTTGTTTTTTCAAAACCTACACCTCATATTCTATATGTTGGAATATACATAATTTTGTTTACTACTAAATGATAAATCAAATAAATCACTGTATTTAATATCGCTTCAATTATAACTGGTATAAAAAGGTAGTTTTTAATTACTTGTAAATCTCCTTTAAATAAATAAGTTATAAGACCTACAAATAAAAAGTTAATAAAGGTGAATACAAAACTTAACAAAAGTCCAGTATTTTTATCACTCTTAAACCTTAATCTATCATTTCCTACAAATGTTCCTATGAGAAAATAAGAAAGTGCCCTTATACCTATTACATCTGCGAACATCAAATCTTCCAATAATCCTACAATTAAACCTGAATATGCTCCAGTCTTTGGTCCCAATGTTAATGATAAAGCTATTGTCATAGCTATGATTAAATTAATATTTGCACCAAATATATCAACTTTAGAAAAAACTGTGATTTGTAAGATAAAACTCACAAAGACAACAATTAATGTTTTAAATTTATTCATTTTGTCCCCCCTTTATTTTGTAGTATTAAAACCCTATATAGGTGAGAAAAATCTACTGGAGAATCTACTGTAATGTTTTTTCTTAAAGAATCATTGGACATATTTACATTAGAAATTTTTCCAAGGTATAACCCTTTTGGATAAACTCCACCTATTCCTGAAGTCAAAAGAATGTCAGAATCTTTTACATCACTATCTACTTCAAGCATATAACCACTTATAGTTTTATTCTTGTAATCATCTATAACTCCATAATCACCACTTCTTGAATTAATAAAAGAAACGTCATTAGATGAGTTTTTGATGGTTTCAACTTCTGCTGTAGTATCATTTACAGAAACAATTTTACCTATTACTGCTGATGAATAATCAGTGTTTCCTATAGCTTGAAGTACAACATCATTTACCCTAATACTATCATTTTTTCCCTTGTCTATAAAGAATGATTCATGCATAGAGTTAACATCAGAATTAATAATTTGTGCTTTTATATAATTATAGTCACTATTTTCTATTGCATTTCTTTCTGCTTTTAAATAATCTTCTCTATTAATTATCTCTGACAAATTAGCATTTTCTTTTAATAATTTATTATTTTCTGCCTTCATCTTTTCTAACTCAGATCTTGTATTTTTGGAGCCAAATGTATCTTCTACAGCATTTATTATCTCTGAAGATATTGCATATGAAACTTTATTTATTGGTTGAAAAATTGTATTAGTTAGATTATTACCAGCCTTAACTAGTCCTTCCGACATATTTGATGTAAATATTAATACAATTAATAAAATTATTGTAATTATAAAAGATTTATTACTTTTCTTCTTTCTCCTATATGACATAACTACCTACTTTTATATTTAAAAAATCTATCAGGATCTTCAAGTATAATTCCAGCTCCTTTTATAGCATCAAGTTCTGGATTATCTGAAACGTGTCCCTTAAGATCTATTTTCTTTTCTATAAATTCTTTAAGTCCTTTTATATTAGATAAACCACCAGTCATTATAAAACCATCATTTTTTATATCAGCCGAAAGTTCTGGCGGTGTTTTTTCTAAAACAAGATAAATCATATCTACTATCTTATCTGCAAAAGGAAGAATAATTTCAGCTAACTCTTCACTTCTTAATTTAATACGCTTAGGCTTAGCGTCTATTAAGTCTCTACCTTCTACATTCATTGACTTTTCTTTATCACTTATTTTAAGTGATAAAATTTCTTTTTTAATATTCTCTGCTGTATTTATCCCAATCTCAATCTTTTTATTGTTTCTTAGAAATGAAACAATCTCTTTATCTATGTAATCACCACCTAAATTCATAGTTTTACTGGCAACAATTCCATTTAAACTAACAAGGCAAACTTCACTTGTACCTGCCCCTAAATTTAAAGCTAAAACTCCTCTTGGATCTTCTGGACTAAGTCCTATACCAAATAAAGCAGCCAGTGATTCATCAACCATAATTACATCCCTACTTCCAGCATGTAAAGATGCATCTTCAACTGTCCTTTTCTCTATATCAGTAATTCCACTTGGGACACAAACAACTACCCTTGGTTGAATTACTGAAAAACCTGGATTTATTTTTTGAAAAAAGTAATTTAGCATAGCTTCAGTCAAGTTAAAATCTGATATTACTCCCTTTTCTATAGGTTTTTGAACAATAATATCATCCGGAGTCTTACCTATCATATCTTTAGCAGGCTCCCCTATAGCTTTTATAGCCTTATTTTGATGATCAAGTACTAATAGTGATGGTTCACATATTACCACACCCTCACCTTTTTTATAAACTTCAATACTTGAAGTACCTAAGTCGATTGCTAGGTCCTTTGCTATTATTCTAAAATTCATCTAATCTTACTCCTATATAAAATTTTCTTCTCTAAAACTATAATATTCATCTAGTCCTATTATTATGTGGTCTAGTACTTCAATATCTAATATTTTTCCTGCATCTATAAGTCTATTAGTTGTTAGCATATCACTTTTTGATGGATTTGAATTTCCACTAGGGTGATTGTGAACAAAAATTACGGATTTAGCACTCTTTCTTACTGCCACAACAAAACACTCTCTAGGATTTACTATGGAGGAATTTAAATCACCAGTAGAAATTAACTCCTTTGATATAATAACATTTTTAGTATCTAATAATATAGCATAGAAATGTTCTTTTTTTGTGTCTAAAAATTTATTTTTCATCAACTTGTAAACATCATTAGATGACTTAATTTTGACTATTTCTTTATTTAGTATTCTTTCTGATAGTCTTCTACCGAATTGAATACCTGCTATAATCTTACTTGCCTTAGCAAGTTTTATACCTTCAATTTCACAAAGTTCTTCTACAGTAATTGAAATAAGTTCATCACTAGAAAACTTGTCAAGAATATCCTTAGAAAGTTCTATAGCATTTTTACCTTGAGAACCAGTAGAAATTAAAATTGCTAAGAGTTCTTCATCACTTAACACTTCATATCCTTCATTTTTTAATCTTTCTCTTGGTCTTAAAGATTTGTCTATATCCATAATTTTTTTCATGTTATACTGCACCTATTTTTTTTAAATGTTCAATAATAAAACCTGTACTTAATCCCACAAAAAATCCTGTAAAAATCCCTATAAAAACTAGTATAGGAAAATAATAAAACATCTTTAAATTAGACATAAATACCGCTGCAACTATTATTTGCCCAAAATTGTGAAAGAAAGCTCCTAGTTCACTTATACCAATTAATGAGAAATCATCTCCTATTTTTTTTAATCCTATATACATTGCTGTGGTTGAAAAAATAGCCCCTACAAAAGAATAGAAAAATGACATTACCTGTCCTGTTATTAAAACAAGTAAGAGTGATTTTAAAGCACTAACAGAAAGTGATTTCTTATAATCATAAATGTATATTGAAACAAATATAACTATATTTGAAAAACCGAGCTTTGCACCAGGTATTGGTACGGGCATAGGTATCATAGACTCTATTAAAGATATAGCAAGAGATAGGGCTGTTAGTAAGCTTAAATTTATATAAGTTTTAACATTTGATTCCTTCATCCTACCACCTTATCTATTCCATCATCTTTGCTTTTTTCATCATCTTCTTCTATAATTTCTAATATAAGTCTATGTGGCAGACATACTATTGTTTCTCCACTTTTACTTATAGCTGGCATATGGGTACAAATAAGATCTCTACAATTTGCTTCTTTCATATTTACTTTACCATCTTTTATTTCTACAACATTGTACTTACCATTACCTATTTCTATTTTAAAGGTCTTATCCTTATCTAGTGGATATTTTCCATATTCTTTTCCATTTAACTCCACTAATAAATAATCCCCATTTACATTAGATTTAAATCTTTGCACAAAAAAAGCCATCAAAATACTCAATAGCAAAAGCGACACTATAACAATCAAATCTCTTCTTTTAATTTTCATAAAATACCTCTTTTAAAGTTTATCATTTAAGCTTTGTTAATGTCAATTTTTAAAGCTTAAAAGAAAAAAATACAAATTAAAATCAAAAAATCCAAAATATTACAAAGCTGATTAAATCTCATCTTTTTCCTATATTTTAATATTTAGACATCCTATATAAGCTATTTATAAATATAAATTATAAGATAATCTAGCTAAAAGAACATATATGAAAAAAATCCTTATATTGAAGGAATAATAATTGATTCTATCTAAAAGATACATATTAATATTTAATATTTTTTAAAACTTTTATAAAAATTTATAATTTTAATTATTTCTATTAAAAAAGCATCAACAATACCAATAAATAATTGATTTTGTTAATGCTTTGAGATTGATTAACTTTAAATAGTTTTATTAAAATTATTACCTTACTTCTATACATTTAGCTGGACATTTTTCAGCAGCTTCTTTTAGAAGTTCAATATCAAGTTCGTTTGATATAGTTTCTTTTGATAGGAAATTTTCCATTGAGAATCCTTCAGGATAAGTTCTTGCACATATTGAACAACCTATACAACCTACCTTACAATTTCCTCTTACATCTTTTCCCTTGTCATGTGATGAGCAAATAACAATTGCCTTTTGTGAATATGGTACAAGCTCAATTATATTTTTTGGGCAAGTATCTACACAAGCCCCACATGCTACACACTTTTCTCTGTCAACAACGCTTACACCATTTTGCATATGTATAGCATCAAAGTCGCATGCCTTAACACATGAACCACATCCTACACAACCATAATTACAAGCTTTTTTTCCACCAAATAAGCTAACTTGAGCTCTACAATCTTCTAAACCTTGATATTCAAATAAGTCTTTAGCATTATCACAGGTTCCATTGCATTTAACTACCGCTACTTTTTTTTCGCCTGCACCAGCTGGTTCAACACCCATGGCCTCTGCAACAGCATCTGTTGTAGGTTGACCGCCTATAACACAAGCTGAAACTGGAGCTTCTCCTTTAGCTATAGCATTCGCACATCCATCACAGCCTGGATATCCACAAGCACCACAGTTTGCACCAGGTAGTGCATCTCTTACTCTTTCAACAATAGGATCTGTTTCTACTTCAAATTTTGTACTTATTACACCCAATAACATAGCTAAGATAAAACCTAAAACAGCTAATACTATTGTTGGTATTATTATATTCATCATTTTACTTCTCCTCTATGCTAATCCTGCAAATCCCATGAAGGCAATTGACATTAGTCCTAAAATAATCAAGGATATTGGAGCACCTTTGAAAGCTTCAGGAAGATCATTGTCTTCAACCTTTTCTCTTATTGATGCTAATATTACTAAAGCTATCAAAAATCCTACTGCAGCAGCAACTGAGTTTACTGTTGTCTCTAACAAGTTATATGAATCGTTAATATTCTTTATTGCTACACCCAAAACAATACAATTTGTTGTAATAAGTGGTAAATACACACCTAAGGCTTCATATAGATTTGGCATTGACTTTTTCATTATCATTTCTACAGTTTGCACCAAGGCAGCTATTACTAGTATGAAAACTACGGTTTGCAAGTATCCTATATTTAATGGATTTAATATGTAATATTGAATAACCCAAGTAATAATAGAAGAAAGTGTAACTACAAAAATTACAGCAGCTCCCATTCCTTTAGCAGTCTCTACTTTATTTGTAACACCTAAGGTAGGACATATACCTAAAAATTGTCCTAATACATAGTTATTTACAAATATTGATGCAATAATTATTGAAAATAAATTAGACATAATTTCCTCCTAATTATTTGCTTTTTTCTTTTTACTATTTGATATAGCACTTGCTACAGCAAACATAATACCTAATATAATAAATGAAGATGCAGGTTGTACTAAAAATCCAACTGTAAAATCTTTTGGAATTATTCTAATATCCAATAGAGTACCATTACCAAACAATTCTCTAATCGTTGCAAGTATTGATATAGCTATAGTATAACCCAAGCCTTGTCCAAGACCGTCAACAATTGATGCTAGTGGTCCATTTTGTGAAGCAAAGCCTTCAGCTCTTGCAAGAATTATACAGTTTACAACTATAAGTGGAATAAAGATTCCTAGTGATTCATCAAGTGCTGGCAAATATGCTTTTATTAGCATTTGTACCATAGTAACGAAACTTGCAATTACAACTATAAATGCTGGTATTCTTACTTCATCAGGTATAAAATTTCTTAAAAGTGAAATAACAAGATTTGACAAAGTAAGTACAAATATTACAGCAGCCCCCATTCCTATCGCATTTGATAAGGATGAAGATATAGCAAGTACAGAACACATACCAACCATTTGTACGAAAACTGGGTTATTTGAAAATATCCCATCTTTAAATACTTTTAATAGCTTAGGTGAATGTTTTTTTCTTCTTTCTTTTTCTTTTTGAACATCTATAGGTTTTCCAGTTTGTCTTTCCATATCTATCCCCCTACTTTATGCTTTCTAATACTTCTCTTGCAGTATTGATACCATTTACAATAGAAGTTGTAGATAGTGTTGCTCCTGAAATTCCTACAATTTCATTTTCAGATCCAGATTGTGAAGCACCAACCTTATTGTCCATGCTTACTCCCTTAACACCTTCTTTAAACCAATCTTCTTCCATTTGAAGACCAAATCCTGCAGATTCTGAATGTTTCAATGGAGAAAATCCTGTTATTTTATTGTCACTATCAACACCTAATATGAACTCGATGTCTCCACCATATCCACCCTTAGAAATGATATCGAACACATAACCCTTGTCTCCATCAGCCTTATATACTCCTACTATAGAAGCAGGAAAATTTCCTTTTACTTCTTCAAAATTATTTGCCTCTGGGAAAGCCACCTTTAATGATTCGTTTAATTTTTCTTGATCTGCTTCTTTTATAATTGGCTCTGTAATTGAGTTTGTAAAAGCTAGAACCAAGGCTGACACAGCTGTTATAATTAATAATTTGATTCCTAATTTTAATGCTTTACTCATCTTTTTCCCCCTTATCATTAGCATGACCAAATACCTTTGGCATTGTTTTACTATCTATAAGTGGTACTAGTAAATTCATTAGAAGTATTGAATAAGATACACCTTCTGGGTAGCCACCAAACACCCTAATAACAGATGTTATAAGTCCACAACCTATTGCGAATATTATCTCGCCATTTTTTGTAACAGGACTTGTTGTATAGTCAGTTGCCATGAAAAATGCACCTAACATCAAACCACCTGACAATAGTTGTTCTAATATTCCATCAAAAGATTTGTTAAAAATAACCAATAAAACTGCTGTTGTTAATATGTAAACTAAAGGTATTCTTAAAGAAATAACTTTTCTAAAAACTAGATATAAGGCTCCAATCAAAATGGCAAGTGTTGAAACTTCACCAATACATCCACCCATATTTCCTATAAACATATCTATAAGTGATAGTTTAGACCTATCAGATAATGCTGTTGCAGCTGATACGGCTGAAACTCCACCCGGTGCTACAAAGTAAGACATTGAACTTGACCATGAAGCAAGTAAAAATGCTCTAGCTCCTAGGGCTGGATTTACAATATTTTGTCCTATACCACCAAAAAATTGCTTACATATAACTATAGCAAAAACCGCACCTATAACTGTTTGCCAAATTGGCATTGTAACAGGTAGGTTATAAGCTAAAAGTAAACCTGTAACTACTGCTGACAAGTCATTTATTGTAGACTCTCTTTTCATTACCTTATTTGAAATAAACTCTGCTACCACACAGCTTATAACTGAACATAAAATTAAGATTAATGCTCTAATTCCAAAGAAATAAACGCCCGCTAAACCTGTTGGAACCAAGGCGATTATTACATCGAGCATCTCTTTACTAACAGTTCTCTCGCTTCTTAAATGAGGAGAGGATGATACTACTAAATTATTTTGCGCTTGCATTTAATTCTCCTCTACTTTCCTGCTTGACGTATTTGTCTTTTTCCAAATCTTATAGCCTCTACTAAAGGTCTTTTGGAAGGACAAATATATGAACATGAGCCACACTCTATACAATCAAGTATGTTTAACTTTTGTGCCTTATCAAATTTTTCTTTAAGTGAATATTTATGAATTAATAAAGGCATTAATCCCACTGGACATACGCTTACACACTTTCCACACCTAATGCATGGATTTGTAATTGGTGCTTTAGATTCTTCTTTATTTAAAACTAAGATACAATTTGAAGCTTTTTCTACTGGTTGTTTAATATTTGGTTGAGCAATACCCATCATAGGTCCACCATTTATAACCTTACCAAAATCTTCCTTGAATCCACCTGCTTCATTTATCATATCTTCAAAGCTAGTACCAATCCTAACTAGGAAATTAGATGGTTCTTTAATGCCATGTCCTGTTACTGTAACGTATCTTTCAATAAGAGGTTTGTTATAATAAACTGCCTCATAAATTGCATTAGCACTTGACACATTGGATACAATAACACCAACATCCATTGGCAAGCCACCTGATGGGACTTCTCTATGTAAAACTGCATTTATAATTCTTTTTTCATCACCTTGAGGGTATTTTGTCACCATAGTTGCAAGCTCAAGTTTTGAGGAGTTCTTATCAGCTAATGCTTTTTTTATTTTTTCTATAGCATTTGGCTTATTATCTTCTATAGCAATAATTCCCCTTTTTGCATCAACAGCCATGACTAATAGTTCAAGTGCATCAACTATTATCTCAGGTTTTGTTTTTAAAAGAAGATCATCACATGTAACATAAGGTTCACATTCTGCACCATTTATAATAACAGTATCAATTGCTTTATTTGGTGAATATTTTATATGTGCAGGAAATGCTGCTCCTCCCATACCTACAAGACCATTTTCTTTCATCCTATTAACTATTTTTTCTTTAGTTAAATTAAGGATTTCTTCTTTTTCAAACTTCATCTCTTGGTCATAGCCTTCAGTGTTAATCACTACAGCCTTACTATTTTTACCGCTAGCTGTTTGAATGTCAATTATACTGTCTACTTTACCATTTACTGATGAATGGATATTAGCTGAGAAATTACCTACAGCCTCACCTATAAGCTGTCCTATTTCGACTTCGTCGTTTTTCTTAACTAAACATTTGCTTGGAGCTCCAATGTGTTGAGTCAAAGGAATAGTAACCTTTAAAGGAATCTTAGCGATTTTTAGATTAGTATTCTCGCTTAATTCCTTAAACTCTGGAATCTTAACTCCATTGTCAAATGACAAATTTTCTAGAGCCATAATCTCTCCTTTCATTTTTTATGTATAAACACATTATAGTTTATTTCACGATATTATTCAATAATTAAAGCAAATCTGTTTTTATTTTCTTTAAAAAACTCTTATAGTTTTTAATAGCTAATTTTTTCCTATTTGATAAATCTTCTTGCGTTGGAAGCCCATCTTCATAGAAAACTTGCATCAAATCATAGTTTGCATTAATTTTTATAACATATTGTCTGGTTTCTTCAATTGGAATATTACTAATTTCTGGATCATACCTATCTATTATTCCATCCTCAATCCACTTATCAACATTACCTATTCCACCATTATATGCAGCAAGAGCTAAATCCTTATTGTTATAATATTTATATAAATAATTATAGTATCCCACTCCAAGATTTAAATTATAGTCTACTTCCTTAAGTTTATCTGGTAAATAATCTTCACCTAAAATCTCTGCACTGTGTTTTGCAGAATTTTCTAAAAGTTGCATAAGTCCCATTGCATCTTGACTAGAATGAGCATTTATATCAAAATCACTCTCTACTTTTATAATAGATGATACTAGCAAAGGATCTACATTATATTTTTCTGAATATTTATATATTTCTTCTTGATAGGCTATTTTTTGTCTAGATGTTTGGTAGGCTATTAGTGAAAAACTAATCACAACCACCATCAAAAAACTTATAATTATTAGTCCAAATATTTTAAGTATACTTTTTAATACCTTCATACTTTCTCCAAATCTTTTAAGGCTCTATTCACTTGTTCTTTAAGATTAGATAAGTCAGAACTATTATCAAATACAATGTCTGATTTTTCTTCCATTAGACTTTGATTTTGACTTTCTATTTTTTTTATAGCGTAGTCTTTTCTTATCTTATCCCTTTTAATTAGCCTTTTAATCTGTATATTTCTATTCGCTTTTACAAGCCATATATAATCACATGAAAATTTCTCTTTCATTTGAAAAAACAAAGGAATTTCAACAAAAATTAAATTACCTTTATAATTTTCTATCATATGATTGATATGATTAATAATATTTTTATGACTTATTTTATTTAAAATTTCTCTTTTTTGGGGATCATCAAAAATTATTGAAGCCAAAACTTTTTTATCAAGCTTACCATCTAAAAAAGCTCCTTTAAATGCATCTATTTTTTTTATAGCAATATAATTTTTACCACCTTCTTTTAAAAGTTCTCTATTTACTAAGTCTGCATCAATAACCTCATACCCCATATCTCTTAAAATTTGTGATAAGGATGACTTACCACTAGCAATAGTTCCTGTAATTACAATCCTACTTGGATTCATACATACTATCTCCAGAATCTATATCAACTAAAAGTGGAACTTTCAAATCTGCTGCATCTTGCATAGATTTTTCTAAAATTTCTTTAGCCTTATTCTCATCTTCTTTTCCTACTTCAAGGATTATTTCATCGTGAATTTGTAAAATAATTTTTGCATCTATTTTTGATTTTTTTAAATTCTCATAGGTTTTTATCATGGCATATTTTATAATATCTGCTGCAGAACCTTGAATTGGTGTATTAAGTGCAACCCTTTGGCCAAAACTTCTTACATTGAAATTTTTAGAATTTATTTCAGGCACATATCTTCTTCTATTAAAGATAGTTTTTACAAAGCCATCTTCTTTTGCCTTATCTACAATTTTTTTCATATATTCTTTTATTTGTGGATAAGTATTTAGATAATTATCTATATATTCTTTGGCCCTTTTTCTTGGAATATTTAAGTTTTGACTTAAACCATAATCACTGATTCCATAAATTATCCCAAAGTTTACCGCTTTTGCCTCACTTCTTTGAAGTTTTGTAACCTCATTAATTGGCGTATTAAATACTTCTGATGCTGTCTTTGTATGAATATCTACAGAATAAGAAAAGGCATCCTGCATCTTTTTATCATCTGAAAGGTGGGCTAGAACTCTTAATTCAATTTGTGAATAATCAGCATCAACTAAAATCTTTCCCTCATCTGCCTTAAAAGCCTTTCTTATTTTCCTACCCTCATCAGTTCTTATAGGTAGGTTTTGAAGATTAGGTTCAGTTGAAGAAAGTCTTCCTGTAGCTGTAACATTTTGTTTAAAGGTAGATCTTATTCTTCCATCTTCATCTATACATTCTTCTAAAGATTCAAGATAGGTTGATTTTAATTTAAATAACTCCCTATATTTTTCTATTTTTGGTATAATTTCATGTTTATCTCTAAGCCTTTCTAAAACTTTAGCATCTGTAGAAAATCCAGTCTTAGTTTTTTTGATAATTGGTAGATCTAAATCTTCAAATAAAACTTTTCCCAATTGTTTAGTAGAATTTATATTAAACTCAGATCCAGCAAGCTCATAAATATCATCTTCTAACGATTTGATTTCAACTGATACTTCCTCTTTAATCTTTTCAAGTTCTTCTTTTTTACAAACAAAGCCAACAATTTCCATCTCTGATAAAACTTTTGAAAGCTTTATTTCACAATCCTTATATAGGTCAAACATTGTAAGTTCAGTAAGCTTTGAGATTAAGATATCTTTGGAGTCCTCTATGGCATTAAGTGTTGATGCCATATACTTTCCAAGTATTTCTTTATTCAAATCTATAAATAACTTTTTCTTCTTACCTTTACCTAGCAATACTTCTTTATTTTCAACTTCATATTTAAGATATACTTGTGATAAAGCCTTAATATCATAAGAAGACCTTGATGGATCAATAAGATAATGCATAAGCATTACATCATCATATGGTAATTCTACATTAATACCTATTTTATTAAGAAGAACTATATCTTCTTTTATGTCAAATGACACTTTATTTATTAGCTTATCTTCAAATATATCTTTGAAGTTTTTAACAAAATCATCATCCAAGTCGTATATATAAGTTTTTGAAGTATCTGATTTTATAGCAATAAAAAGTGGTTTTGAATGGATGTAATTTTCTCCATCATAGATAGTCTTAAAATAGAAGTTTTGGCTTTTTTGAATTTCATCAATTATTTCATAATTTTTGCTAAATTCATAAGAAAAGTCCAAACTTTTTTTTATCTTTTCTTCACTATCTTCAAATTTTTCTAAAAATTTATTAAAGTTATATTTTGAAAACTTTTCCTTTAAAGAATTTAAATCAGGTTCTTTTACCCTTATATCATCTAATTTAATTTCTACTGGAGCATTAGTTACAATAGTACCTATCTTTTTACTTAAAAAGGCAATAGCTTTAGAATTTTCTAAATTTTCCTTTGTCTTCTTTCCTGAAATTTCATCTAAGTTTTCATAGAGACTTTCCATAGAACCATAATCTTGAATGAACTTAATAGCTCTTTTTTCACCTATTCCATCAACACCCGGAATATTATCACTTTTGTCCCCCATAAGTCCTTTAACATCTATAAGCTGTTTTGGAGATAGACCATATTCTTCTTTAATAGTTTTTTCTGTAATCTCTTCCATTTGAGATATTCCCTTACGTGTAAGATAAACTACAACTTTTTCATTTACAAGTTGAAAATAATCCTTATCCCCAGTAATTATTACAGTATCTAGTCCATCATCTTTTGCAATTTTTGCAAAAGTTCCAACAATATCATCAGCTTCATAACCATCTATATCCAAATATCTAACATTTAAAGAATCTAGTATATCTTTTAAAATACCAAATTGATAATTTAGTTCATTTGGAGCCTTATCCCTATTTGCCTTATAATCTTCAAATTCTTTGTGTCTAAAAGTTTTAGTCTTTTTATCAAAAGCTACAAGTATATAATCAGGTTTGTATTCTTCAACAGCCTTAAAATACATTGTCAAAAATCCATAAACACCATTTGTCATAACACCATCAGCGTTTGTAAGATTTGGGAGGGCAAAAAAAGCTCTAAATATCAAGCTAGATCCATCTATTAGCATTACTTTTTTACTCATACAATTCTCCTTTATATTAGTATAACATATTTTAAAATCTAAATTAAAAAAGTAAGTAGCCAATAAACTACTTACTTAAGTCAATAACATAATCATAATCATCTTTATTTATAGACGAAATATTATTCTTTGTGATTATATCCGTATTATCTTTTTGAAAAATATATCCTATCATATATTTATAATATCCGATTTTATCTTCATTTAATACTATTAAAATATTTTTGCTATGGTCTGGCATACTATTATAAAACTGATCAAGTTTATTTTTTACAAATATATTTTCTGAGTTATTATACATATCCTTATAATTAATAAGTGTTACAAGTGTAAGTAAAATAATTGAAATAGATATAATTAAAAAGTTTCTAAATGACTTATTAATTAATAAATATATAGCTAATAATATTAAATAAAGGTCAATTGTTTTACTATATCTATCAAATGAAGCTAGATTTATAGCCTCAAACGTAGGCATTGAATATAAATACATATAATAATTGCCTAATTGATAAATAATATATATAGTAGCTAAACTTATAATTATTTTTAAAACTCTATTTTTTCTATTACTTAATAAAAATACTATAACTAAAACTATAAAAAATAAAAATATAATTTTTTGCTCTAAAATTGCATTTATAAATCTCTCACTTATTAATCTTATGTCTTCACTTGTCTTAAGAGAAAAATTTGTCTTATAACTTTCTATATCTAGACTATGTTTGCCAAATTCAGTAAAAGTTTTATGAATATGAAATGACCAAGATCTTTGACTTATACATAAGCTTAATAGAGAGAAAATTACAAGTTTTAAATCTTTTCTTATATATTTATATATTAAATAGAATACTATAAGAATTGTAAAATAAACACTAGAGTTTTTAATAAGACTTGTATAAAGTATTATTGGAAAAATCATTAAAGAACTACTCTTATTATTTATAAAATCATTCTCATAAACATATATCATACTTGCAAAACCACTTGTCGATATAAGCGTATCTACTAACAAACTATTTACTGGTGTATTAAAATATAATACTGTTATTGCTAAAATAAAAAACAAAAAAACACTTACTAAATTTTTCTTGAATTTACTAAATAATACAAAATACCCACTAAGTATAGCAAATCCATTTACAAACATTGCACCAAATTCTGAGTATGAAAAAAAGTTCATTATAGCATATATAAAATAAGCGGACATTTGAGGGTAAGTATTAAATAAAATATATTTATCACCTTCATTATTTAGTCTATTTGTTTCAATCAAAAATTTAGATATTCTAGCCCAATGACTAAAATTATCGTAATGAAGCATTTTTTTATTAAAAAGTATTAAAAATAAGATTATGAGTAAAACTAAAAAAAAACAATAATCCTTCAATTTTAGTAAAGCTTCTTTTTTTTTGACTATTATAAATATAAAGTATATTGAAAGTATTATATCAAACACATATATGCCTATCTTCATTATTGAAAAAAGTGCTAAAATATATACAAAACTAGATATTACACAAACATATAAAAATGGTATAAATGATGTAGAGATTTTAATTTGTTCTTTAATAAACAAAGAAAATCCTAAAAAAGAAAAACTTATAAGAATCAAATTTATAACTAACATAATATCTCCTATTGATAAAATCATACTGTATAGATTTTTATTTTGCCGATTCTAAACTTATCAAAATAAAAAACATAAAACTATTATATTCTTTAATTAAAAATATACTTATCTTGTATCTTAAATGATACTAAGAATATAAGGCTATCTACTCCTATCTTTATAATAGATGAATCTAAATTTATCATATAATATATCTTATCTACTAAAAATGCAGATAATATTAATTGACTTAACCATAGAAAAATATATTTAAGAAATACGTTCTTATGATTGACATCATCATTAAAAACCAAGTTTTTATTTACTGTATAATTAAATAAGCCAGAAATAATCCTAGCAACTATCGTTGAAATCCATATGATAGGTGAAAAGCTTGTAAACATATTCTTTAAGATTTTTACAAGTAATGTATATGAACTTATATCTACTATCCAAGATGAAATAGATGATAAGATAAATTTAAAAAATGTCTTAAACATCACTAAATAAATCTTAAAAGAATCTTTTATTGGATTAAAATGGGTTTCACTATTGTTGTCAAAATATACTGTTTTTATAGGAATTTCTTCAATTTCTATATCATTTTTTGAAGAGTAGATAAGCATATTTATCTCATATTCAAATCTCTCGCCTTCAAGATCTAAGAAATCTTCTAAATGTTTTTTTGATATTGCTCTGAGACCTGTTTGAGTATCATAAATTTTATCACCAAACATAATTTTATAAACAAAGCTAGTTATTTTATTTCCAAATGCACTTTTAAAAGGAACATTATCTTTATTAAAATTTCTAGAGCCTAAATAAAGTTTATTTTCTTTTGATAGTCTAAGAATATTAGCTATATTTTCAATATCAGATACATTGTGTTGACCATCTGAATCTGCTGTTATGACATAAGAAAAATCATTGTAATTATTTAATATATAATTAAAAGAATTCTTTAATGCTCTTCCTTTCCCAAAATTTTTATAGTGCTTAAATATTTCTATACCCTTACATTTTAAATCGTCGAAAAATTTTTCATAATCTTTACTACAGCCATCATCCACTATTAAAATTCTTTCAAATCCTTTTTTCCTTAAATCATTTATGTAGTTAAATAGAATTTCTTTAGGTGGATTTAGGGCTGGTATTAATATTATAATATCCTTCATAATTTCCTTACTTTTTTTCTTATCATTTTCATTCTAAAACAAAAGCAGGCCTAAGCCTGCAAACATGGAAAAATAAAAAATCAATGGTGCTGGTGGTGGGACTTGAACCCACACGCTCCGAAAAGCAACAGAGTTTGAGTCTGTCTCGTCTGCCAATTCCGACACACCAGCATTAATAATACTTGTATATTATATCATTAATTAAAACTCCTTGCAAATTTTTTATAATTTTCTAAAATCTTTTATGTCTTTATAAAGCTTTCTTAACTTCACTCTAATTTCTTTTGCATTTCTAGAATAGTAAAATTTAATTCCTAATATTGCACAAGTTATTCCCAATATCGATCCTACAATAACATCTGAAGGATAGTGAACATAGAGATATAATCTAGAAAATGCTATTAAAAACGTAAGTATTGTTGCCATTATATTTATCGTTTTTGATTTAGAAAACAAGAGTATTACTGTAAGCATACAAAATGAAATTGCTGCATGTCCAGATGGAAAGGATGGATCGGTTGGCTTCAGTATCAAAAGCTTTATTCCATCAACTATCTCAAAAGGTCTTGCCCTATCAAACAAAGGTTTTAATATTAAATTTACTATTATAGTATTTACAATTAAGGAAAAAATCATTATTTTTCCTATATTTTTATACTCTTTTGTTGTAAGAAATATTAATATCAACAATATCCAAAATATACCCATATTACCAAGAGCTGTTATACTCGTCATAAGGTTATCTAATAAAGGTGATTTTAGAGTATTTTGTATAAAATTTAATATTGATATATCTATTTTAGTTATAAAACCCATATTAACTCCTCAGCAAATACTATTATTATTTTATCACAAATCAAATAATAAAAAAAGGCTCAGTTGAGCCTTTCTTTTAGTCCACTTTAGTATTAATCGTATCTGTGACCATTGAGTCAGCCTGCCTAATTCTTTCTCTTTGAACTTCATCTACTTGGTCATAATATTTTCCGCCTTCAAGAAAATCAGTTGTATTATATACTTTTGCATATGCGCCATAATCATCATATCCATGGCCTACCCATATAGGATAAAATTCTACCTTATCAAGTCTAATTTCACCAGTAGCAATATTTTTTTCAACTCTAATATCAAAGGCTACAGTTTGTTCAGTTCTAATATCTCCCAAGCCTTCTAATGATTGCATGGAAATAAAATTACCACATGAGTATGCAATATATCCTTCTCTTCCATCTTTTGCTTTATATGATTCTGCTGGTTGAACTACATGAGGATGGTTTCCTATGACAATATTTGCTCCCCATTCTATCATATTTCTTCCAAGTTCTACTTGAGCTTGACTAGGGTAAGATTCATATTCATTTCCCCAATGTGGATAACAAATTATTAAATCTGCCTTATTTTTCTTGGCATCTTCTATATCATTTTTAATTAATTCGGAATCTAAATAATTTATTAAATCTTCTGGTTCATTTTCTGTAATAATAGATTCAAGACCATTTATACCATAAGTATAGGAAAGAACTGCCAATTTTATATTTCCTACATTCCTATATAAAATTTTATCTCCATTCTTAATTCTTGTCCCAACATGGTCTATATCATTTTTATTCATATAAGATATAGTGTCGAATATTCCCTTTTCTCCTGAATCTGCGGAATGATTATTTGCAGTAGTTAAGATGTCAAATCCAGTATCTTTTATATCTTTAATATAATCTACTGGTGTGGTAAACATAGGATATCCTGATGCTTCCTTGTCAGGATTTACTGAAGTTTCAAAATTACCTATTGAAATATCAGAATCACTCACAAAATCTTTAATATATGAAAATTGACTAGAAAAGTCATAAGCTGTTTGACCTGCTGAATAAAAAGCATGATTTACTTGTGACATATGAGCCATTATATCTCCAAATGCTTTTATTCTTATTTTTTCTATATTATTATTCTTCTTATTTTCTTTATCATTTACTATTTTGGTTGAAATATTTGACTTATAATCTTTATCACTTGTTTTTTCAGGGTTTTTTATATCATCAATTAGCTTTACAATACTTACGACTTCTTTTGAATTGATTTTTTCTTCATTTTTTACTTTACATGATGATAAAGAAAAAAATATCAAAGAAAATAATAAGATTTTTATAATTTTTCTAGTATATTTCACATGATTTTCCTTTTTTATCTATAATATAACAAAGTTTTGTTGATTTTCCTAAAATGATATTTGATATCTTATAGCTATAATGCATAAAATTAAGGCCATTGGTACATACAAGTATCTACCAAGATAATACCAAGCGTTTTTATGTTTTATCTTAGTACCCTTATTTATCTCATCTAAAAGATCTTCTTTTTTCATAACCCAAAACCATGATATTGCACCCATTATAGCAGATATAGGGAGTATATAGATTGTAACAAAATTCATCCAAACTCCCCATTTAGCTATAGGGTGTAAAAATAATCCTGCCATTAATACTATTGCCATTAATACTACTAAAACTAAATTTCTATTTAAATTATTAAATTTAGATGTAATAGCTTCTGCCACAGTTTCAATCATAGACTGAACAGATAGAACTCCTGCGAATACTATAGCTATATAAAGAATAACCGCAAATAATCTTCCTCCAGATATATTTTGTAAAACTTTAGGTAAAACTACAAAAATAAGCTTTGGTCCTTCTGACTGAGAAAATCCAAATGCAAATGTTGCTGGAAGCATAACAAATGACGAAAGCATTGCTGCAATAGTATCAAGTACAGCGGTTATAGTAGAATTATGAACTATATCTTCACTTTCAGGAAGGTAGGAGCCATAAACTACCATAACTGTTGATACAAGAGATAGGGAGAAAAATGCCTGTCCCATAGCTGCAATCCACAATTTTATATCAAACAACTTGCTTACATCCATACTAAAAATAAACTTATAACCTTCAAACGCCTTATCTAAAAAAGCAATTCTTACTGCTAAAATTATAAATAAAATAAAAAATAAAGGCATCATAAATGAGTTAGTTTTCTCTATACCTTTAGTTCCATATGCAAGTGTTAAAAAAACTATAATTACTAGTAAAAGATGTTCTTTTAATAAGACAAAATCTTTAGTAGATATTGACTCAAACCACACATTTGAATCAGTACTCAATAGACTTCCATTTATTGAATCTATAAGAGCTTTTAGTACATAAGTTATAACAACTGTATAACCTATTGCTAAAAGAAAAACTCCAATTAAAGGAATCCACCTAATAATTTTTCCTAATTTTTCATTACCCCTACTTTTCCAAACACTTTTAAAAACACCCATAGGGCCTGACTTATACTTCCTACCCACCGCACTTTCAGCAGCAAGTCCTACTCTTCCAAATATAAATACAAAAAATAGATAGGGAATTAAAAAGGAGAGTCCTCCATTCATTCCAAGCTTATAAGGAAAAGCCCACACGTTGGCAAGGCCTACTGCGCTTCCAACACAAGCCATAATAAATCCCCATTTATTAGTAAATTTTCCATTATTTTCCATAAAATTCTCCATTAAAATGTTACTTTAAATACTAAGGCTAAAATTGATAAAATAATTGCTATTGGTACATATACATATCTTCCAAGCCTATACCATTTAAGAGAAACTTTCTTATCTGCTCCTTGGTTAACTTCATCCAATAATTCTTCCTTTTTCCAAAAATAAAACCAAGTTATAGCTCCTATAGATGCACCTATAGGTATAATATAAATGGAAACAAGATCCATCCAAGGTCCCCACTCATTTATTGTTTCCATATTAACTCCTACTATAAAAGTTATAAGACCAATAATAGTTAAGGCTTTGATTCTACTTATTTTCTTAAATCTATGCATTATTGATTCTACAATCACTTCAAACATATTTTGAAGGGAAGATACACCTGCAAAAATAACAGCTGTGTAAAGTATGATTGCAAATATACGACCACCTTTTATATTTTGTAAAACAGTTGGTAATACTTCAAATAAAAGTCCTGGTCCACCAGCTTGATCTAGGCCAAAAACCAATACAGAAGGCACAATTACACACGATGATAAAAGTGCTGCGAGAGTATCAAATATAGCTGTTGACTTTGTTGCAGATATTATATCCTCATCCCTATTTAGATAAGAACCACAAACAATCATTCCACTACCTGTTACAGAAAGAGAAAAGAAAGCTTGTCCCATGGCATTAACCATAGTTTTAAGATTTAACTTATCTAAATCTAGCCTAAACATATACTTATATCCCTCTAAAGCATTAGGTAAAGAAAGAATATAAATTGCTATAATTACAAATAAAATAAAAAATGCTGGCATCATAATTTTATTGGACTTCTCTATTGTATGAGCTCCTTTTAAACAAGTAAAAAGTGTTACTGCTATAATTATAAAATGATAAAAAACAACTGAATAATCTTTTTGTGAAAAAGATTCAAACCAATCTTTACTATTTCTTACTAGAAGTTCACCACTTAAAGAATCTACCAAGGCCTTTAATACGTAAGTTACAATTACTGCATAACCTATAGCTATAAATAGCGAACCTATTAGAGGAATAAATCCAATATTTCTACTTATAAAACTATGTTTTTCATTATTTTTCTTGGAGTTTAAAGCATACTCATAAGAACCTAGAGTTCCTGTTTCAGCTCTTCTACCTATTGCAAATTCACTAGATAAACCTACATATGCAAAAATGGATACAAACACCAAATAAAATAAGAGAAAGATTAGACCTCCGTCTTGAAACTTATAAGGAAATCCCCAGACATTCGCCATTCCAACTGCACTTCCTACCGCCGTTAGGATAAAACCTAATCTAGACGAGAATTTTCTTTCATTATTCATATTTACTCCTTTGCTTTAACACGCCAAGGTGTCGGCGTGCTATTGAACTTTTTTTATTATATCATAAGAAGTTAAAATATGGTAATTAATTTGGCTTAAAAAAAGAAAATCTTCCTATAGAAATAAGTTTGCAATTGTCATCAAATACATCACAATCTATATTTACAATATGTCTACCTTTCTTTCTAACATTACATTTTGCATATAAATAAGCCGTATCATGGGCTGGTCTTAAAAAATTTGTATAGCCTTCAGTTGTTACAATTTCTACTTCACCAAAAATTTCAGATGCTTTCTTACCACATGCCGTATCAATTAGGGTCATAATAACCCCTCCATGAACTATATTATTAATATTTAGACAATAATTTTTTATAGGTATTCTGGTTAATATTTCCCCATCCTTATCCTTTATATATTCTATTTCAAGATAATCAACAAAATTCATCTTATCTCCTTTCTATACTTTAAATTTTATTATAACATTTTTTTATAAAACATTTTACTCATGTTATAATAGTTTTATATTTGATGGTGACTTATGGAAAAAATATTATATATCCTATCATCAAAGTCTGGTAAAACTGAATTTGATATAGGAAAAAATGATTTAAAAAAACTTTATAAAAATAGAAAAAACGATGTTAAAATCATAGAAACAAACTATAAAAATCACGCTAAAAATGCGACTTATGATTTTATTAAATCTAACAAGGATGTTAAAAAAGCTATTATTGTTGCAGGCGGAGATGGTTCTTTAAATGAAATCGCTGAAATTATTTATAAATATGATAGAAATAATTCATCTTTAGGACTCATACCAATGGGAACTGCTAATGATTTTTCTAAAAATTTCTCTTACAAGAATTTTTCAATCAATAGTCTATTAAATTTCAAAAATAAAAAGATTGACTTAATTAAGGTAAATAATTCAATATGCATAAATGTTCTCTCATTAGGTTTTGACACTATTGTTTTAGAGAATGCTTACAAGATTCTCGATAAAAATCCAAATCTTGGAAAAAAAGCCTATCTACTTGGAGTTTTAAAATCTATTCCCAAGATTTCTTATAAAGACCTATATTTAAAATTAGAAGATGATAAGGGAAATATGTTAAAATTCAATGATAAGTTTCTTTTATCAGCTATTTGCAATGGTGGATTTTATGGATCTGGTTTTAACCCAGCTCCATCTGCAAAAGTTGATGATGGAGTTTTAAATTTAGTTTATGCTAAAAAAATACCAACATTGCTGCTTCCATCTCTTATAGTCAGATATAAGTATGGAAAACTTGAAAATTCAAAGTATCTTAAGGAAATAAAGGTTAAAAAAGGTCTTATAAAAGCAAAAGAGGATATTCTTGCAAATATTGATGGAGAAATTTTCAAATCTAATAATATTGAATTTGAAATCATAGAAAAAGCAATTAATTGGATATATTTTAATTAAAAATTGGCCAAAAGGCCAATTTTTAAATATTTTCTTTTAAAAGTTTGTCATAATCTTTTTTAGATAAGTATTTTGGTGCTATATCAAGTACTGTATAAGCACCATATTTTTCTTCTTTATTGAATCTATAAATAGCCCTAGCATAGGCTAAATCTACTGCTGCTGTAAAATCAGGATTACTATCAAGATCAAGTCTAAATTCAATGGTTGATAGGTTATTATTAGCCGACTTACCACTTCTAATTACTCTTCCTCCATGAGGCATTCCCTTGTGATTTCTGTTGAGTTCATCTTGACTTATAAAATGAACACTTGTTTCATACTTATCAAAGTAATTAGGGATTGACTTTATTTCTTTTTCTAATTCTTTTAGGTCATATCCTTCTTTGGCTACTGCAAAAACCTCTCTTACATGAGCATCTTCTGCTTTAAATTCTAAATTTTCACCATTTTTTACCTTTTCAATGTAGTCTTCCTTTGGAATAGTATATTGACTTGCATCAGCTATACCATCTATTGATCTTACTGCAGCAGAGTGTCCTTGACTTATACCCTTTCCCCAGAAAGTATAGGTATTTCCGTCCTCAAGTACTGACTCAGCATAGGTTCTAATTAAAGAAAATAAACCTGGATCCCAACCTGTTGATATTAATGCTGTCTTTTTATTATCTTTTGCTAGTTTATCCATCTTTTTATAGTAATCATAGATTTTTTTATGTGTATCAAAGCTATCAACAGTATTAAAATTTTCAATCAACTTAGGGGCTTGAATAAGTATATCTTTATCAGATGAACCACAAAGTATCAATACATCTATATCATCCTTATAATCATTAATATCATCTAATAAATAAAACTTATCTTCCTTTAAGTCTCTCCTTGTAAATATTCCAAAAAGTTCCATATCATCTGATCTTTTTATGAGACTTTCACATGATTTCCCTAAATTTCCATAACCAACTATTCCTATTCTTATCATATTATTCTCCTATATTTAAAATTTCTTTTATATCTATTAAACCATTTTCTTTATCTAAAATATACTTTGCTGCCTTTAAAGCACCTATGGCAAATATTTTTTTGCTTTGAGCGTGATGAGATATACTTACTACTTCATCAAGACCTGCAAAAACTACTTCATGGTCACCATTTATACTTCCAGCTCTTAAAGAATGGATGCCAACTTCATTTGGATTTCTACTATCAGAAAATCCTTCTCTTCCATAAAGCTTAGAAAGTTTATTATCCCTTGCTTCATTTACAGCATCAAAAAGCATGTTTGCAGTCCCACTAGGTGCATCCCTTTTTTTATTATGATGAGCTTCAATAATTTCAATCTCAAAACCATCTAAAAGTTTTGATAATAGTTTTGATACATATACCATTACATTTACGCCTAGCGAAAAATTTCCAGATTGGACAATAGGAACTTTCTCGCTAGCTTTTTTTATCTTTTCTAGGTCCTTATCATCAAATCCAGTTGATGCAATTACTAATGGAATATTTTTATCTAAGGCTAAGGATAAAATCGAATCAAGACTATCCTTAGATGAAAAATCAATAATTACATCAGATTTTTCTTTTATTTTTTTTATATCAGAATAAATAGTAAATTCATCACACACTTTATCTTCTTTAGAAAAACCAGCGCTTACTTTGAAATCTTCTGATTTTTTTATAAGATCAATTAGAACCTCACCCATTGCACCTGTTGCACCTGATACCAGTACTCTAATCATTTAAATCCTCCAAGGCATTTTTTATTAGAATTTCACATTTCTCGCTTGCTTTTGTAAGAGGAAGTCTAAGTTCATTTTTATAAAGTTTTAATACAGATCCTGCAAATTTAATCCCTATAGGATTTACATCCACAAATAAGGCTTTTATAAGATTAAAATATTTTAATTGAATACTTGCTGATTTTTCAAAATTTCCATCTAAGGCATATTTAACTAAATCATGAACTTCTTTTGGATATATATTTGCAAGAACAGAAATAACTCCATTTCCCCCAACACTCATAAGAGGTGTAATTACATCGTCGTTTCCAGAATATATAGCAAAATCTTTAGGAAGTACTTTTCTAAGATTAGTTGTATAAGCTAAATCTCCCTTAGCGTCCTTAATTCCAACAATATTTTCAATCTTACTTAACCTTTTTACTGTTTCTACTTCAATATTTACATTAGTTCTTCCTGGCACATTATAAAGTATTATTGGCTTTATCGAATTATTAGCTATTTCTTTATAATGTTTATAAAGACCTTCTTGGCTACACTTGTTATAGTAAGGAGTCACTAGTAATAGTGCATCAACCCCATCAATTTCTGATACTTTTTTAGAAAATCTTATTGCTTCATTTGTATTATTTGAGCCTGTACCTACTATTAATGGAATCTTACCCTTAATCTCATCTATACTAATATCAATAAGTTTCATTTTTTCACATTCACTAAGGCAAGCTGCTTCAGCAGTAGTACCAAGAGCAACTATTGCATCTGTATGATTTTCTAAATGAAACTTGATTAAATTTCTATAAGCTTCATAGTCTACACTTAAGTCTTCATTAAAGGGCGTTACAATTGCAACACCACTACCTTCAAATAACATCTATACCTCCATTAAAAGTTCTGCATTTTCGACTGCATTCGTTGCTGCTCCCTTTCTAATATTATCAGCTACACACCATAAATTTAATCCATATTCTAGTGAATAGTCTCTTCTAATTCTTCCTACAAATACATCATCGTATCCTGTGGCCTCAGTTGGAAGAGGATAAAGTTCATTTTCTATATCATCAACAACTTTTACTCCTTCTTGATTTTCAAGAATTTTCTTTATGTAATCAAGATCAAAATCCTTATCTAGCTCAATATTTATTGAAATAGCATGTGAATTTTCAACAGGAACTCTTGCTGTTGTTGCAGTGATTTTTAGACTATCATCTCCAAGAATCTTTCTTGTTTCATTTATCATTTTCATTTCTTCTTTTGTATATCCATTTTCTGTAAAGTCATCAATTTGTGGAAGAACATTATTAAAAATCTTATATTTCCACTTATAATTTGTTTTATTGTATAAATCTTCTAAGGCTCTTTCACCTCCACCAGATACCGCTTGATATGTATTATAGACAATTCTTTTTATATTAAAATTATCAAATATTGGTTTAAGTGCCAAGACTGATTGAATTGTAGAACAATTTGGATTTGCTATTAACATAGTATCCTTTGTAATCTTATCCTTATTAATTTCTGGCACAACCAAGATTACATCATTATGCATCCTAAAAAATGATGAGTTATCAACACATTTAACGCCATTTTTGATAGCAATTGGAATATACTTTTCAGATACAGCTCCACCAGCAGAAAATAGGGCAAGATCAATGTCTTTATTTGAAAAGGAATTTTCATCAAGCTTTTCAACTGTAACATCTTCTCCCCTAAATTTAATTTTATTTCCTGCACTTTTTTCACTAGCAAGAGCTCTTAAATTTTTTATAGGAAAATTTCTTTCATCGAGTATTTCTAAAATCTTTCTTCCAACAAGACCTGTTGCTCCAACTACCGCTACATTAAATTCTTTCATTAATTTCTCCTTTATAAATTTCGTCTCTACTAATTAAATCATCCAAACTTTCTCTTCTTACAGCTAAATAATCACATCCATCCTCAACAAATACAACCGCCGCCTTTCTTTGCTTATTATAATTTGATGCCATTGAATAAGTATAGGCACCAGAATATGGGATAAGAAGTAAATCATCTCTTTCTACCTTAGGAAGTTTCACCTCATCAATAAGTATATCTCCTGACTCACAAAGCTTTCCACCTACTCTATAAATTATATTAGCCTCATTATTTAATTTATTAGCTAAAATAGACGAATACTTAGCATCATAAAGGCTAGGTCTTATATTATCGCTCATGCCTCCATCTACAAAAATCAATGGAAATCCTTCTAGTGTTTTCTTTGTTGAGCCAATTGTATAAAGCATAGAACCTGATTTTGAAATCAAGCTTCTTCCAGGCTCAATGCCAACATTTTTTATATCTAGTTTATAATAAACTAATAAGTTTTCTATTGTTTTTATATAATCTTTTAAAAATACTTCAATATCTAAATCCCTATCTTCAATTCTTTCTTTTGTTCCAAAACCTCCACCTAAATTAATATGACTAAACTTATATGAATTATCTTCTTCAATTTCTTTCATATATTTAAGCATAATTTTTGCTTCTTCTTTGAAAAAATCTAGATTTTTAACTTGACTTCCTATGTGGGCATGAAAGCCAAGTATATGCATGTTTTTATTTTTTAAGGATTTACTTATAAAGATTTTTGTATTTTTATCTCTAATATTTAAACCAAATTTAGAATCGGCATTAGAAGTTTGTATAAACTTGTGAGTATCAGTCTTAACATCTGGATTAATTCTAATTAAAACATCAATCTTTTTATTTTTCTCATTTAATATAGAATCTAAAAGATAATACTCATCGACTGAATCGATAATTATAAGTCCTATATTCTTATCTATTGCATATTCTAACTCATCCTTACTTTTGTTGTTTCCATGAAAGTGAATTCTACTAGAGTCAACTCCTGCCTTAAGACATACAAAAATCTCTTCTTTTGAAACACAATCAAATAAAATATTGTAATTATTTAAAAGTGATAATACATAAAGATTTGAGAAAGCCTTAGTAGCATAAACCACCTCTGTATCAAACTTTAAAGATTTAAAATTATCTACAAAAGCCTTTGTCCTATTTTTTAAACTTTTTTGATCGAATATATATAAGGGAGTCTGATATTTATCTTTAAGTTTTTCAACACTTACTCCTCCTATATACAAAATTCCATCCTTATTTTCAAAATTATTATCTAACATAAATCCTCCCATTAAAAAAATCATGAGCAAAAGGCCCATGATTTCCTTTCGCCGCAATATAGTAAGTTCTCCAATAAGGATTGGCACATCCTTATTGACAGTTGCATCCATATTTTGAATACAACCAACACCATGGGGTATTTCGGCGGTTATGCCTTTCAATGATTTACTAATCATAACCGCGACCTCTTGACTACATTGTTAAGTTGTTATGTAATAATTTATCACTAATAGTCCTATAAGTCAAATATTTTATTATTATTATCTAAAATATTTTATAATTATGGGCCTAATCTTGTTTAAATTTAGAGACATAGGGATTATTTTTTATAAAAAATCTATACGGAAGATTTCTCGCCTCTTTTGCATAATCTATACCAACTCTCCTATCTACCTCTATTTCAAAAGAAAAATTGGAATCTTCGATATAAAGACTTCTTGAAAAAATATTTTTTCCATTTAAATCTTTATCTATTTTTAGAGCTTTGGTAAGCTTTGCTGGTCCATTAGTGATATTTTTCTTTTGATAGTTAGATAATTCATTGTATTTTTTATTAAACCTATTAATAGCAAATTGATCTATATTTGACAAAGGTTCTACTGCTCTTATTAAAACTCCTTCTGGAACTTTTTCCCCAAAACTGGATATATTTAGAAGAAAGTGAATTCCATAGGTTTGATAAATATAAAGAGTTCCACAATCCATATATAATATTTTATTTCTTTCGGTCATCTTATCATTAAAGGTGTGACAAGCCCTATCATTTACCCCAAGATAAGCTTCTGTTTCTACAATTCTTGATTTCATTTTTATATTATCTATATTTCTTACTAAAGTCTTTCCAATTAAATCTTTAGCAAGACTAAGTGTTTCCTTCTTGTAAAAATCTTTTCCTAGCATATTTCCTCCTATAATATATATTTTATATGAAAATATAAAAATAGCCATATTTGAAATATGATTTGCTAAACAAATATGTTTTAATGTATAATAATGATTAAATTTAAATATTTAAAATTTAGAAAGGAATATTATGAAAAAAACCGCAAAATTTGGAGGCTCTTCAGTGGCCAATTCTACACAAATTAAAAAAGTTTGTGATATTGTTTTAAATGATAAAGAGATTTGTGCTGTTGTAATATCTGCACCTGGAAAAAGATATAGTAATGATATTAAGGTTACAGACCTATTAATAGATTTATATGAGAAGTACAGGAATAAAGATCCAAAATATAAAGAACAACTCGAAAATATTATAAAAAGATATGAAGAGATTGTCTTAGATCTTAAACTTGATGAAAAGCTACTTGATGATTTTAGACTTATCTTAAATAAATACCTAGATGAAATAGATGATTCTTTTTATCTCGAAAATGCAATTAAATCATGCGGAGAAGACTTTAACGCAAGACTAATTGCAAAATATATCAGTTCCTTAGGATATAAATGTTCTTATCTATCACCAAAAGAGGCTGGAATACTTGTTGAACACACAATAAATGAACCTATAATCTTAGAAGAAACTTATAATAATATAAAAAGATTTAAAGATGATGATAGACTTTTTATAATTCCTGGTTTTTATGCTATATCACCTCAAGGTAAAATTATAACATTCCAAAGAGGTGGCTCAGATATAACCGGCTCAATCGTTGCTCGTGGTCTAGAATGTGATATTTATGAAAACTTTACAGATATGTCATACATCTATACTGCCCACCCAAATCTAATTGATAATCCTAAACCTATAACAAATATTACATATAGGGAAATGAGGGAGTTATCCTATAATGGCTTTGAGATTTTTCAAGAAGATGCAGTAGCACCTCTTTTGAAAAATAATATAAAAATACAAGTTAAAAATACCAACGACCCTAATAATGGTGGAACCATTATAGAAACTAAGAGAAATAATATTAAGGAAAACCCAATTATAGGTATATCAAATGTTGGTGATTTTCTTGCCTTTAATATTACAGAATATCTTATGAACAAGCAAGTAGGATATATTAATAAGCTTCTTGATATATTTGAATATCAACATATACCAGTAGAACATATACCTACAGGCATAGATTCCTTATCTATTTTAATTCGTAAGAAATACATAACTAGTGAATTTCAGATGCAAAATATAATAAATACTATTAAAACAAACTTTGATTTTGATGAATTTGAAATAATAGACGATCTTTCAGCTATAGCAATTGTTGGGGAGGGATTAAAGAATATCATGACACAAACCCTATATAAAATATCAAAAACTTTTGATGAAGAAAATATTAAATTAGAAGCAATAATACAAGGTGCAAGCAATAACTCTCTTTTTGTTTTTATCAAAAAAGAAAATGAAAAACTTGCAATCCAAAAACTTTATAAAGAATTTTTTAACTAAAAGCTTAAGCTTTTAGTTAATTTTTTCTAATATATCTTTAATTTCTAAAGGCTCCTTCACTATATAAGATGCCCTTTTAAATTCACCTATATTACCATATCCATATTCTACACCTATAGATTTAAGTCCAAGTTTAAAGCTTGCATTTATATCATATAGCCTATCACCTATCATTATAGACTCATCTCTTTTTAAATTATTTTTTCTAAGTAGACTTTCAAGAACCCTAACTTTTGTATTCAAACTTTCTGTAGAACCTTCTACATAAGTAAAATAATTACCTATTCCAAAATAATCAAGTATTTTTAAGCTAGATTCCCTACCCTTGCTCGTAGCAACGAAGAGTCTATAAGAATTATTGTATAGGTATTTAATTAACTGCTCAATTCCTTCATACATACTTGTCTCATACATTCCTTTTTCAAAATAATAATATCTATAATAATCTACTGCTTCATCTGCCTTGGCTTCTCCTACTTCTTTTACGAAAGACTCTCTAAGTGGTGGGCCTATATATTTTTTTAAATCATCGACTTTATAAATTATATCCATCTTATCTAGACTATATTCAAAAGCCTTAATAATACCTTCTCCTGATTTTGAAATAGTCCCATCAAGGTCAAATATTATATTTTTTATCATATTAACTCCTTTTATAATATTTTACCATTTAATATAAAAGTTAAATTATCACAAAAAAAGAGGCAGTTGCAGAATGAATTAATCGTTCCAAAATCATTACAAGCTCTTAACGACAATTTGTCTCCATGAGCTGGAAGACTATTCTCAAATTGTCTATGAGTAACTTGTAATGATGAAACGTTATAAATTCATAATTTTGCAACAGCCCCTAATTTCTATTTACTTGCTGCATCATAGATTACATCTAGATAACCAACTGCATCTGTAAGAGTTGCGCCACTAATTTCATCTATAGCTTTTCCTTTTTCATCTGCTATCTTTTTGATTTCTTCAGCTGTTTTTCCTTTTGTATACTCTTCTATAGCCTTGAAATTTTCAGATATGTCATTTTTAGCTTTAGCATGTTCTTTCATAAGAGCTGAATATTCCCTATCGTTTTCAAGTTTAGAAGCCAATTGATTTTTCTTATCAGCATAGTTTTCGCCAAACTTTTTATCTGAATTTGGAACACCTTTTTCACCAAAATATTGATATTCATCAATTGATGTTGCTACAATCTTATCATTTTGTAATAAAACAAATACATCTGATACTGAATTATCTGTATTTCTACCTCCAAATGCTGATTTAAGTGTTAAATTGTCAACACTTTGTGTATCGGCTTTTACAGCAAATTTATCATTTTTTGCTGTATCAACTATAGACTTAAGATATGCTTTTGTATCTACTAGAGTTGCTCCACTTACTGCATCTATAGCTTTTCCATCTTCAGCATTATTTATAACTTCTTCTATTTCAGAGATGGTTTTTCCTGAAACAAAGTTTTCAATTGCTTTGAAATTATCTTTAATAGTAACAGTTGAACCAGCTTTCTCTTCCATTAGTTTAGAGTAAGCATCGCTATTTTCTACCTTAGAACCTAAGATTTTACCTTCTTTAGCCCCTTTTTTGAACTCTTTTTCTCCATCTTGATTTGGAAGTGCTTTAAATTCTTTTTCATCAAAATATTGGAATTCATCTAAAGATGCTGTTATTATCTTATCTGCTTGAGTAACCACCACAGTTCTAGCAAATGAGCCCTCCCCATGTGGAGCTGATAAAGATCTTCTTAAAACTATATCTTCACTCGAAAATTTACTAGCTTTGGAATCTTCTTCATTAGATGTGCTTTTTTCGTTGCTCTTATCTTCATTAGATGCTATTTTTTTATTTGAAGCTTCATCACTTTTTGCAGAAGTAACTGCATTTGATTTTGTTTCTGCTGTATTATTGTTATTATTAGAACAAGCTGTAAAAGCTAATGACAAGGCAACAGCCAAAGCTGTTAATTTTATTTTTTTATTCATATATACTCCTCTTTAGAAAAATTGAAATCATTTACTTTTTTATTATACATCATTATTAGTATGTGTCAATTAATACTTAATTAATAAATATATCGTAATATAATACAATGAAAATATAATTATATTTAAAATAATAATTAATTATCTTTTAATATATTTCAAATGACCACATCCACTAAAATTCTATAATGTTTTCAAATTTTAATAGATGGAACATAAATAAGTAACTCAAGTCTTTTACCATACTCATTCTACAAAGGGAATTCTTTAAAATCCCTAAAATAAAAATTCTGCTTATAAGCTTCTAATGTAGTTTTAATTCCTATATGAAATTCCATATATTCGTAAAATGTTGCTAAATCATATTACTTGATTAGATTTTTCATCAAATAAAAACCGTAAATAGAAAATTTCTCTATCTACGGTTAATACGTTATTTTGGCTTATTTATTAGCAATTTATAAAAAATATTAACTTCTCATAGAATAATTTATAACTACAATTCCTAAAATCGTAATTATTCCAAACAACCCCCATGCTCCCATAAGAATATCATTATAAAGCTTAATATTCTTAACAAAAAAACTAGACAAAAAGGCAATAACTAAAGGTATACTCATTGTAAAAGTCATTTTTTTGACTTTAGATATATATCCTTTTCTTATTAGCTCTTCTTTCTTGTCTTCTTCCATAGTATTAAATCCTGCTATAATATTTCCATTTGTCTTATCTATCATATATGAAGAAAATAATATTAAAATAATCGGTATCAATAAAACTATTTTAACAGTAATATCTTTGGGATCCGCTAAATTCATATGTAAATCACTCTCCTTCAAAGGTCAAAATATTATTTCCATTTAAAATAGAAAATACCATCATATAATCGTTATAATCCTAAGGTTTTAAATCAGTAAGTGTCTTTCATATACTGTCATTTTTTTGATATTATCAAACATTTTTTCATTAATGTCTAAAATCATCTCATTATTTAGCACATATTTAGTAAAATCTAATTTTATTTTATCAAACTTAATAACACCAGTCTAGTCCATAATAATGTACCTGGCATCTTTGCCATATTACATTTACGAATGTTTCTTTTATTGCTTTTACTAGTAGTGCTTTTTCATTTCTTTGATATCTTTCAAAGACTTCTGTTGAGAATTTACCATCTCTTGTCCTAGGTACTCTTAAAGTTAATGTTCCTATTTTGGTTGTATAGTCACGTTCATAGTATCCATTACGATAAGTAGTTCTACTAGGATCTCTTTGATAGGCTGTATTTTCTAAATATTCATCTCTTTCTTTTTCCATAAGCTCGTTAAAAACTTTTGTTAAGATAGATTTGGCAATTTTATTATCTACAGATTCATTAATTAAATTTTGTATTTCTTCTTGATTAATTGTAAAATGTAATTGGATCATTTGTTCCTCCTAGTTGGTTTTTGTGGTTAAAAACATTGTACTAGTTTGAGTTTCAAATGACCTTTTTCTTTTTACACAATTATACGGACTCTATCAATTACAGCTAACTTTTGTGTATTCTAGCAAAAAGCCAAACCAAAGAATACCTATATTTATATTTCTTGCTCTAGGTTATAATTAATTTTTTTCCTTAATTCATATACTTCTCATAGATCTCATCTTTGTTAGTTAATATATCAATAATTTAATTTGTGTAATAAATAAAGATAATACATCTTTTCATTAATCCACTAATTCTTACATATAAATCTATTTACTAAACCTATACGAAAACAAAACTTTTCTCCAATTAAAATTCATGTATGAATTCCTTTATTAGAACAAAAAAGGGCTATTGCAAAGTTATGAATTTCTAACGTTTTATCACTACAAGTTACTCATAGACAATGAGAATAGCCTGCCTCTTAAGGAGGTGAAATTGTCTTGAAGGAGCTTGTAATGATTCGTAACGATTAATTCATTCTGCAATAACCCAATTTATAATATATTATTTAGTTTTATCATGTTTTTTAATATAATTTTGCTCCAGCTGGAATATTATCATCCAACATTATTAAGTTAAGATTTTCTTTTCCATCATTCTCACAAATAGCAGATATAATCATACCTTCCGAGTTAATTCCCATCATCTTACGAGCAGGAAGGTTACAAATTGCAAGCAAAGTTTTTCCAATTAGATAATCTGCGTCATAATAATCTTTGATACCTGATAAAATAGTTCTCTCTTTTCCTGAACCATCATCTAATGTGAATTTTAAAAGTTTTTTTGACTTTGGAACTTCTTCACAATTTTTAACTTTTACAACTCTAAAATCAGATTTTGAGAATGTATCAAAATCAACCATATCTTCAAATAATGGCTCTACTTTTACTTTTGAAAAGTCGATTTTTTCTGTCGTAAGTTTGTCGTAAGTTTCTTTTGATGAATCCCTATTTTCTACCTTTTCTAAGCCTATTGGCTTCATTGTTGGGAATAGTAAAACATCTCTTATAGATTTTTGATTTGTAAGTAACATTATTATTCTATCAATTCCTAGACCTAATCCACCTGTTGGAGGAAGTCCCACTTCAAGTGCATTTACAAAGTCATAATCCATCATTTGGGCTTCGCTATCACCTTTTTGTCTTTTTTCAACTTGCTTTTCAAATCTACCCCTTTGATCATCTGCATCATTAAGCTCAGAGAAAGCATTTCCGATCTCTGCTCCTGATATAAATGCTTCAAATCTATAAGTTAGATTTTCATCATCATTTTTTCTTTTAGCAAGAGGAGATATGTCTACTGGGTAATCATATATAAATGTAGGTTGAATTAAAGTGTCTTCTACAAATTCATCAAAGAATTCTGCTACTATTTCTCCCCATGTATCCTTTACTTCTACATTTTTCTCTTTGGCAATGGAAACTGCATCTTCATATGATTTAATCTCATTAAAATCTACTCCGCATGCATCTTTTATAGAATCAATCATTGTAATTCTCTTCCAAGGAGCTTTAAGTTCTATTTCATGTTCTCCATATTGAACTTTTGTAGTTCCTAGAACATTTTGAGCAACTTGAGAAATCATTTCTTCTGTAATTTTCATCATATCTTCATAGTCAGAATATGCTTCATATAACTCAATTGAGGTATATTCAGGGTTATGTGTTGTATCCATTCCTTCATTTCTAAACATCCTACCCATTTCATATACCTTGTCAAAGCCACCTACTATAAGTCTTTTTAAGTATAGTTCATTTGCAATTCTTAAATACATATCTATATCTAAGGTATTGTGGTGAGTAATAAATGGTCGTGCACTAGCTCCACCTGCTATAGTATTTAAGATTGGAGTTTCTACTTCAAGATATCCCCTATTATCTAAGAACTTTCTTATTTCTGAAATTATTTTACTTCTTAGAATAAATACTTCCTTAACTTCTGGATTTACTATTAGGTCAACATATCTTTGCCTATATCTAATATCAGGATCTTTAAGACCATGCCATTTTTCTGGTAGGATTTGAAGTGATTTTGATAAAAGTTCACTTTTTTCTGATTCTATGGAAATTTCTCCTTGATTTGTTTTAAATACTTTACCTTCTACCCCTACTAAATCCCCTATATCATAAGCTTTGGTTTCTCTGAAGTCATCTCCCATGATATTTTTCCTATTTACTATTTGGATTTGTCCTTTTGAATCTTGGATATCCATAAAGCTCATATTACCATGACCACGTCTTGCCATTATTCTTCCAGCAATTCTTACGTTTTTACCTTCAAATTCTTCAAAGTTATCTCTAATATTCTTTGATAAAGTTCTATTTCTAAAGTTTACAATTTCATATGGATTTTTTCCATCTTCTTTGAGTTTTTCAAGCTTTTCTCTTCTAATTTGAAGCATTTCATTAGGATCTTGATTCATATTCTTAGCCATAAAGTCTCCTATCTTATTTCTTTTATTACATAGTAACATTTACCATTTGGTGTATTTACTTCTACTTTATCACCCTTTTTTCTACCTAATAAAGCTTCACCTACAGGCGACTCGTTTGATATCAATCCTTCTAAGGGGTTAGATTCAGCAGTACCTACAATCTTATAAGTTAACTCTTCATCAAATTCTTCATCATAGATTAAAACTTCATTACCAACATTTACCTCTTCTGAGTTTAAGTTTTCTTCAAAAGTTTTAGCATGTCTTATCATATCTTCAACTTTTGCAATTCTTGATTCTACTTCACCTTGTTCATTTTTTGCCTCATCATAATCAGCATTTTCTGAAAGGTCACCAAAAGATCTAGCTACTTTAATTTTTTCAGCTATTTCTGGTCTTCTTTTAGTTTTTAAATATTCAAGTTCATCTTGCAATTTTTGTAAATATTCTTTTGATAGTATTACTTCTTTTTGTTCTGACATTTTATCATCCTTTCAACATAGATTTATAATTGTTAAGTACATCCATAACTTCATCTATATTTTTTAATTTATTTATTTTATCACGTATTTTACTAGAATTTTCAAGCCCTTTTAAATAAGCTGATACATGTTTTCTCATTTGAGTTATTACAAGCTTTTCATCTTTGTATAAAAGCTCTAATTCATATTGTTCTATAATTTGATCTATAAGCTCTTTGGGACTTGGTTTTTTATAATTGCCATTTTTTATATATTCTTTAATTTCTCTAAATAAGAATGGATTACCCATAGCCCCTCTGGCAAGCATTACCCCATCAGCCAAGGTCTCCTCCATTATATTTATAAAGTCTTCTACAGAAAATATATCCCCATTTGCAATAACTGGTATGGATAAATTTTCTTTAAGTTTTTTTATATCCTCCCAAGAAGCTTTCCCAGAATAAAATTGCTCTTTTGTTCTTGCATGTAAAATTACATAGTCTATTCCACAATCTTGGGCAATTTTTCCAATTTCTAAATAGTTTTTATTATTTTCATCTATACCAAGTCTAAACTTTATATTTAGTTTTTTCTTAGAAGATTTTCTCAGTATTTTACATATTTCTTCAACTCTTTTTGGTTCAGCCATAAGTTGACATCCTTCACCATTTTTTGTGATTTTTGCAACAGGACAACCCATATTAAATGATATTTCAGAAATATTATCCATTATTTCAATTTTATCTTTTATAACTTTTTCTATTACATCAAGCTTTCTACCAAATACTTGAACATTGCAATTTTTTTCCCTTTCAGAGATAAAAAGAAGATCATCTGTTTTTTTATTATCATAATAAAGGGCATTACAAGAAACCATCTCAGTGAAAGTCTTGTCTGCCCCATATTTTTCACAGATTAACCTAAATCCTACATCTGATACACCAGCTAATGGAGCTAGCATAATCTGTTTATTTTTTAATTGTTCTCTCATATATTAATCTTAAGCCTTCTAAAGTAAGATCATTTTCTATTATTTCAATATACCTACTTTCAGATGCTAGAAGCTCAGAATAACCACCCGTTGATACAATTTTAATATCTTCTTCACTGACATTTTCGAGTTCAATTACTTCTTTTATAAGCTCTCCTATAATTCCATCTATAAGACCTATATAACCATAAACCATTCCTGAATTTATTGATTCTATTGTATTTTTAGCAATGGCAGTCTTTGGATCATGGAGTTCTATTCTTGGAAGCTGTGCTGTTCTTGATATTAGTGCATCAAGACTTGTCTTAAATCCTGGAGCAATTGAGCCACCTAAATATTGGCCTTTTTGATTTACTACATCAAAAGTTGATGCAGTTCCTAAGTCTACAACTATAGTAGGTCCACCATAAAGTTCATATGCAGCAACAGCATCTACTATTCTATCAGTACCAACTTCCCTTGGATTATCATATTTTATATCAATGCCAGTTTTTGTTCCAATACCTACAATCATAGCCTCTCTTTCGAAAAACTTTCTATTGGCTGATTGCCATGAATAAAGGACATCTGGAGCAACTGATGAAATAATAGTAGCTTCTATATTATTCTTATCAATATTATGTATTACAAGTATATTATAGATTGTTTGCACTAACTCATCACTTGTTGCAATCAGATTCGTTGTTATTCTAAATCTTGTTTTTAATTTATTTTTGTTGTAAACACCGATAACAGTATTTGTATTTCCAACATCTACTACAAGTAGCATACATTCTCCTAATTTTCATATCGTTATTATATTAACTCTAATATAATACATCACTTAAAGTAATTTTTCAAGCTATTTACCTAGCTTATATTTTCTAATAAGTGTATTTATCTCTTCTATATCTTCAACTTTAACTTGGGCTTGTTCTCTTCCTTCTTGATGATCTTTTTTTGTAATTATTACAAGATCTCCTTTTTCCTTATCAAATCCCCATTTCTTAAGTTCCTTGTAGGTATAAAAAGAATCATTTAAAAGTAGACCATTTTTTGCTACATAAAGTTTTGATTTTGTATTTAGAAAAAACACTATACCCATTACTATCATTACAGTAGCTGTAATTAGGGCTGTTTGATTTTTTGTCTTAAATCCTGTATACAAGTTAAATACACCTGTAAAGATTAATAACGCAAATAGGATATACTCCATTGTACTTGATCTTTTACCAAATCCTCTTACATCACCCTCAAGTTCTCTTTTCGATTTTTTTGACTTATATAACTTATAGATAAGCCAAGCTATAAGTCCTAGATAAATTATTATAATAAACTTATCAAATTGATTATTCATATGATATTTCCTTTCCTTTTATTTAAACTTAAAAAATAAGGCTTTTTTCATTAATGAAACAAGCCAAATTTATAAGTATATTTTCCTTATTACTTTACTCGTAAACTTCTCTTTTTAAAACCCCTATAAAAGGAAGATTTCTATAAAGTTGATTATAGTCAAGACCGAAGCCTACTACAAATTCATTTGGTATCTTAAATCCTACCCAATCTGCTTTAATTTCTATAAGTCTTCTTTCAGGCTTGTCTAGAAGTGCTACAATTTTTACTGAATTTGCCCCTCTTTTTTCAAGGGATCTCCTAAGTGCTTCTAAAGTCCTACCTGTGTCTATAATATCTTCTACCAATAAAACTTCCTTATTAGTAATATCTGTATCAAGATCTTTCATAATCTTAACATTTCCTGATGATTCTGTAGATGCCCCATAGCTTGAAACGTCCATAAATTCTAAAGTACAATTAATATTGATATTTTTAGAAAGCTCAGCCATAAACATAATTGAACCTTTCAAAATCCCAACAATTACAAGTTCATTCTTATCTTTATAATACTCATTAATTTGACTTGCAAGTTGTTTTATTCTCTTAGTCAAACTTTCTTCATCTATTAGGACTTTTTCTATTTTTTCTTCTAATTCTTCTCTCATACTTCCTCCGCACATATCATCAAAATTTTCTTTGTCTTATGAGTGATTTTATAATCATCAGACCTTCTAAGACCAACTATCCAAACCAATTTATCATTTATAAAAACTAAGGGTATTTTATCCCTCATATTCTTATCTATTTTTTCATCTATAAAGAAATCCTTTAACTTTTTTTTCTTGTTATTATAAAAATTAAAGCTATCACCAGACCTTCGGCTTCTTATCTTAATAGGCAAATTCACTAATTCATAATCAAAAAAAACTGATCCTTTTTTATTTATGCTTTTAAAATCTTCTTTATTAACTAAATGTAAGCTTATTTTATAAGATGAGAACTCTTTAATATCACCTATATTTAAAAATATAAGTCCTTCTTCTTTATTATAGTAAGTATTTTTATATAAATCATAAGTTTTATAATTTTTATAAATTATTAAGTCGTTCTTAATAATTTTCTTTCCTAAATCTAGTCTTGTAATTTGTGAAAAGTCATCTAGATTTTTTTTGGAAAAATTATTAATATTTCCATTTATATGTGAAATAGATCTTCTTAAAATTCTATTTCTTAGACCTTTATCTAAGCTTTCAAAACTCTTTTTATCAAAGGATATAAAATTTTTATCCTTTTTTACTATTATTTCATTAAGCTTTTTATCTTCAATATCTCTTAATATATCTACATCACTTTTTGCAAGATTTGAAAGTGAGATAAGAGAATTTTTAAAATTCGGATTTATTTTCTCTATCTCTGGGATTATATCAAGTCTTATTTTATTTCTAGTATAGTCAATCTCAAGATTGGTATAATCTATATGGTAGGGGATTTTTTCTTCATTTAAATATCCTACAATTTCACTTTTTGAAAAATCCATTATAGGCCTTATTATGAATTCATTTTTATAATCCATTGCCCTAAGTCCCTCAATACCAGTACCTCTAATTATTCTCATAAGAACAGTTTCAGCTTGATCATCCATATTGTGGGCTATGGCAATCTTATTTCCACTTACTTTTTTTCTAATTCTTTCAAAGAATTTATACCTTAAAACTCTTCCAGCTTCTTCAGACGAAAGTGACTTTTCTTTAGCATATTCATCCATAGACTTATGGTCAGAATAAAATTTAAGCCCTAAATCTTCACTTGTTTTTTTTACAAGCTCTTCGTCCTTGTAAGCATCTTTTCTATGTAAATGATTCAGATGGGCAAGGATAATTTCAAGTTCATAGTCCTTTTTTATTTCATTTAAAAGATAGATTAAAAACTGGCTATCAGGTCCTCCACTTGCTCCAACTATTATAGTATCATTTTTATTTATTAGATTTTCTCTTCTTATTGTTTGCAAAAACCTATTTATTATTGTCTTTGTAGACATATTCATCCTTTTTTACCATGCCTAATTTTTCTCTTGCTATTTTTTCTTTAAAGGCATCGGTATTTCTATTCTCATAATCTTTTTTAATATTTTCTATGTCATTTTTAACACTTTTTATATTCTTATCAGTAGTTTTTATCTGCTCAGTTAAATCGCTTGATTTTCTTTGTAGGCTTTGATTGTAAGACCTTGATATAAAAAATACTATAAAAAATATTAATATTACAAAAAGTAAAAAGCGTGTATTTTTTTTTCTTCTATTTTTTATATATCTTTCATACTTATTCATCTATAACCTCATACATAGCTTCTGCGTTGTTTTTTTTGGCACCATCAATTATCTCAAGAACCCTTACTTTAAGATTGCTCTTACCGAAGCTTATATCAATTATATCTCCCACTTCTACAAGACTTCCCGGTTTTGCCAAATCCCCATTTAGCTTAACCCTTTCATTTAGACATGCATCTTTTGCTACTTGTCTTCTCTTAATTATTCTAGAATTTTTTAAAAATTTATCAATTCTCATATATATCACCTTTTTTAATTATAACAAATAAATACCGCTTTAGTCCATAAAGGAAATACTTATCTTAAAAGTTTAAAAAACGAGTATAATGTTTGTGGTGATAAAATGAATAATATATTACATATAGACTGCGATGCCTTCTATGCTTCTTGTGAAGAACTTAGATATCCCAAACTTAAAAATCATCCTATGGCTGTTGGTGGACTTTCTAATAAATCAATCATTACTACAGCAAATTACAAGGCCAGAGAGTATGGTATTCACTCTGCTATGCCAGTTTTTATAGCCAAAAAACTCTGCCCTAATCTAGTAATAGTTGGTGTCGACAAAAAATATTATAAGGAAAAATCAATAGAGGTTTTTGATATTATAGAAAAATATGCCAAAATAAAAGAACAAGTCTCTATAGATGAAGCTTATCTCTTAGTTGAAGATAAAGAAAACAGAATTAATAAAGCCAAAAGAATTCAAAAAGAGGTAATGGAAAAAACCGGAATAGGTGTTTCTATTGGTATATCCTATAATAAATTTTTAGCTAAAATATCAAGTGATTGGAATAAACCCCTAGGCATTAAAGAAATTAACTCCTCTGATATTCCTCATATACTTAAAGATTTGGATATAAGTAAAGTTCATGGCCTTGGAAGAAAGTCAACTAAGAAGCTTAGAAATATAGGAATTCACAAAATAGAAGACCTTTTATCATTAGATGAAGAATTTTTAAAAAATCTTTTTGGAAAACAAGGCTCTTATGTATACCACGTTATAAGAGGAGAAGACAATAGGAAAGTAGAAATATCATCTAAAAGAAAATCTATAGGAAGAGAGTTCACTTTCAAGGAAAATACCCTGGATTTGAGAATTCTTCATTCTTATATAGATGAAATCGCTAAAATACTTGAATCTGATATGAATGATAGGGATATTAAAGCTTATACTTTAAATCTTAAAATTAAAACAGAATATTTTAAAACTCATACCAGATCTCATACTCAAGAAGTTCCTATATATAAAAAAGAGGATATAGCTTCTATTTCTAAAGATTTGTTAGAAAAACTTATTTCAAACGAAAAATTCAGGCTTCTTGGTATTTCCTTGTCAAATCTTTCAAAAAATAACCATACCCAACTTTCCTTATTTGACTAAAAAAGCTGTCGCAAAATATTAATTGCAACAGCTTTCTTTTATTCTTCTATGTCTAGCTCTTCTTGTGTATCTTCTTTTTTATCTTCTTCTATTTTGTCCTTTTTACTAGGATTTATAGAATTTCTAAGTTCTTGTTCTATTTGAGATAAAAGCTCTTCATTTTTCTCTAGTAGTTCTTTAACATTTTCCCTACCTTGACCAAGCTTCTCTCCCTTATAAGAATACCAGCTACCAGCCTTTTCTACTATATCCTTATCTGCTGCAGCATCTAAAATAACTCCAGATTTTGATATACCAGTTCCATACATAATATCAAATTCTACTACCTTAAATGGAGGAGCCACTTTATTTTTAACAACTTTAACGCGGGTTCTATTACCAATCATTTGGTCACCTTGTTGGATTGTTTTTATTCTTCTTATATCAAGTCTTACTGATGAGTAAAATTTAAGAGCTCTACCACCTGTTGTTGTTTCTGGATTACCAAACATAACACCAATCTTTTCCCTAAGTTGGTTTATAAATATTACAGTTGTGTTAGATTTTGAAATGACACCAGTAAGTCTTCTTAAAGCCTGACTCATAAGTCTTGCTTGAAGACCCATGTGGCTATCTCCCATTTCTCCTTCAATTTCAGCCCTAGGAACCAAGGCTGCAACTGAATCTATTACAACTAAGTCTACTGCTGCAGACCTTACTAAAGATTCTGTTATATCTAGAGCTTGTTCTCCTGTATCTGGTTGAGATAGGATAAGTTCGTCTATATTAACCCCTAATCTTTTTGCATATTCAGCATCTAGGGCATGCTCTGCGTCTATAAAAGCGCAAGTATTTCCTAGCTTTTGGTCTTCTGCTATACAATGAAGGGTAAGAGTTGTCTTACCTGATGATTCAGGTCCAAATATTTCCACAACTCTTCCTCTTGGAAGTCCTCCAACCCCAAGAGCCATATCAAGGTTTATTGCCCCAGTTGGTATTACAGATACATCAATCTTAGGTGCTTCGCCCATTTTCATGATTGCACCCTTACCATATTTTTTCTCAATATTTTTAAATGCCTGACTTAAAGCTTTCTCTTTATCGTTAGCCATATTTTTCACATCCTTTACATATCATCTAAGTTGAGTACTTTTTTATTTTTAACTAAATAATCTATGCCTGAATAAACTGTAAGAATTACAGCTAGATAAAATATTACTAGTCCAATAGAATTTAGTGTGTTATTGTTTAATAAAAGTAAAACAGTAGAAATACATTGACTTAGAGTTTTAACCTTTCCACCTTTACTTGCTGCTATTGTAATATTATTGCTTGCTGCAAGTGTTCTTAGCCCTGTGATTATTAACTCTCTTGATATAATTAAAATAACTGCCCAGTTAGGAACTATATTTGATGAAGTTAATAGAATAAAACCTGCCATAGTTAAAATTTTATCTACAAGTGGATCCATAAACTTACCAAATGTCGTAACTAGATTTCTACTTCTTGCAAGATGTCCATCTAGAGCGTCTGTAAGAGCTGCTATAGCATAAATTATTGCAGCTATATTATACATTTTACCAAAAATTAAATATAATACCACAAATATTGGAACCATAAACATTCTTACTGTTGTAACTTTATTAGCTATATTCATATCATTCTCCTTTTAAATAAGATTCATCTACCAAAACTTTTCTAGGTTTACTTCCTTCATAGCCTCCTATAACTCCTCTATTTTCAAGCTGGTCAATTATTCTTCCAGCTCTAGCATAACCTATCTTAAGCTTTCTTTGTAAAAGTGAAACTGATGCAGTATTTTCACTAATAATTATCTCAATAGCTTCATCAATTAGTTCATCTTCATCTTCATTTTCAACTACCTTGGTCTTTTCCTCTACTGTTTCTATAGCCTTTTGATCATATTCATTTTCTCTGGACTCTTTTATATAATTAACCACCCTTAAAACCTCAGAATCTGAAACAAAAGCACCTTGAATTCTCATAGGTTTCATTGCATCAGATGGGGAGAATAACATATCTCCTTTACCAAGTAAAGTTTCAGCTCCACTCATATCAAGAATTGTTCTTGAATCAATTTGACTTGTAACAGCAAAGGCAATCCTTGATGGAATATTTGCCTTAATAGTACCTGTTATTACATCAACAGTAGGCCTTTGTGTAGCTATTATTAAATGTATACCACATGCCCTAGACTTTTGAGCAAGTCTTGTTATATAATCTTCAACCTCACCTGCCGCTGTCATCATAAGGTCAGATAACTCATCTATTATTATCACAACATATGGAAGTTTTTCGATTTTTTCATCCATTTCTTGATATGCTCTATATGATGATATATCTCTTACATGATTTTCTTCAAATAATTTATATCTTCTCTCCATCTCCCTTATCGCCCAAAATAGAGATGATGAAGCCTTTTTAGGATCAGTTATTACTGGCATTATAAGGTGTGGTATACCGTTATATATGGATAGCTCTACTATCTTCGGATCTATAAGTAAAAGTTTTACCTCGTCTGGAGAATGCTTGTAAAGAATTGACATGATTATTGTATTTATACAAACACTCTTACCAGAGCCTGTTGCTCCTGACACTAAAAGATGAGGCATTTTTTCAATAGCAGAAACCATTGGTCTTCCTGATATAGATTTACCCAAGACAAATGGAAGTTGTCTATCATTTTTAATAAACTCATCACTTGCTATCATTTCCTTAAGGCCTACAACCTCTTTTTGTGAGTTTGGAACTTCAATTCCAACATGACTTTTCCCAGGAATCGGCGCTTCTATTCTTATATCACTTGTTGCAAGAGCTAAGGAAAGGTCATCAGAAAGATTTAATATCTTTGATACTTTGACCCCTCTTTGTGGCTTTAATTCAAAACAAGTTACAGTAGGTCCTATATTTATTTGAACAATCTTACTCTTTATACCAAATGAATCAAGACATTCCTCTATTCTTTGGGCCTTATCTTTTATATCTTCTCTATCTTCTTCACTTGAATCATTCCTATCATCTAAAAGATCAATCGAAGGATACTTATAATTTATGCTATATTCTTGTTTATAAGTTTCATCAAAATCCGAAAAATCAACTTGTTTCGACTTATATGAATTTATCTTTGCGGTTTCAAAAACCTTGTCAAAATCATCATTTTTTTTGTTTTCTATGTCTTTTTTATTCTCATCTGAATTTTCTTTTTTATTTGATTTTTTTGAATTAATTATAAGCTTATCTTTATCAAAATCTCTTACATTTTGCTTAAATTTTACATTTTTTATTTTCTGAAGTTTTTTCTCTCTTATAATTGTTTTGATTTTATTGTATACTTTCTTAAATTTATTACTTGTAAAACTTATAATTATAATAATCTTATCTTTTATCTTGATAAAATAATCCTTATAAGATAGTCCACTAATATTTTTTAATAATATAAGCCAAAGAATTAAATAAAATAAGATTATTCCAACTACACCTATAAAACTTTCTAAGTGATAACCTATCCTTGTACCTATTAAACCTCCACTAGTTTTTATCATTTTTTCTGTATTTCTAAGTGAAATATCCAAAGAGCTTGATAGATATTTTAAAGATAAAATTATACCAGTAAAAAGCATAAGAATATAGGATATTAAAAACATCTTAATATTTTTAATATATTTGTCCAAAAAAGCATATAAGAAACTTACAAATATTGAAATAGGAACCAAGTATGAAATAAGTCCAAAGGCCATAAAACTATTATATGTAATAAAATCTCCTAAACTTCCTGTATTTGGTAGAAGTAGGAAAATGAAGCAAACAAAAGATAAGAACATCATAAAAACTGAAAATGATTTCTTATTAAAATTCTTTTCTTTTTTACCATTATTATATTTAGTTTTTTTTCTTTTCCTATTGCTATTAGTATTTGCCATATATACCTCTCTTTAGATTATATAACAACAAGAAAAATAAATAAACTGCCATTAGGCAGCTTCAAGTTCTCTACAAATATTTAAGACAAGGCCACAAAGGGCCTTCCTTTAATATCTTTGTAGTTAGTATATTTATTAATCTTCTTTATTAGATTTTTCTTTTTCTTCTATTAGTAGGGCCTTTCTTGAAAGATTAATCCTACCTTGTCTATCAATATCTGTAACCTTAACTCTTATCTTATCTCCAACTGATAAAACATCTTCAACCTTATCAGTCCTCTTTGTATCGATTTGAGATATGTGTAAAAGTCCTTCTTTACCTATAGCAATTTCTACAAAGGCACCGAAGTTCATAATTCTTTTAACCTCACCTTCATAAATATCTCCTGCTTTAGGATTTGTTACTATTGACTTAATCATCTCTATAGCTTTTTTTCCACTATCACCATCATTTGATGCAACGGTTATATGACCATCATCTTCAGTTTCTATCTTAACTCCTGTTGCATCAATTATTTTGTTGATAGTCTTTCCACCAGAACCAATTACATCCCTAACTTTTTCTGGATCTATGTCTATGGAAAAAATTCTTGGTGCATACTTTGAAAGATCATCTCTTGGCTTTTCTATTGCTCCTGTAATAACATCAAGGATTTTAAATCTTGCTTGTTTGGCATCATATAAAGCATCTTTTAAAACTTCTCTATTGATTCCTGCAATCTTCATATCCATTTGAAGAGCTGTTATACCATCTTTAGTCCCTGCTACCTTAAAGTCCATATCGCCTAGATGATCTTCCAATCCCTGTATATCTGTTAGAATTGATATAGAATCATCTTCTTTTATAAGTCCCATAGCAATACCTGCCACAGGTTTCTTAATTGGTACACCTGCATCCATTAAGGCAAGTGTTGAACCACAAATTGAAGCTTGTGATGATGAACCATTTGATGAGAGCACTTCACTTACAACCCTAATAGTATAAGGAAAATCACTTTGATCCGGCAAGACAGGTATTAAAGCTCTTTCTGCTAAACGTCCATGACCTATTTCACGTCTTCCTGGACCTCTTAGAGGTCTTATATCTCCTACACAAAATGGTGGAAAATTATATTGGTGTATATATCTTTTTGTTACCTCTTGTCTATTCATAGAGTCAATAACTTGTTCTTCTCCAGGCGAACCAAGAGTAAGAACTGATAATACTTGAGTTTGTCCACGTTTAAATAAACCTGAACCATGGGCACGAGGTAGAAGACCTACTTCTGCAGAAAGTGGTCTGATTTCTGTCATCTTGCGTCCATCGGGCCTAATCTTATCAATAGAAATCATTCTTCTAACTTCTTTTTTCATGATAGAATCTACAGTCTTGTGAATCTCATCTTCACTTTCTGGATATTCTTCTAAGAAGTCTTCTTTGCAAGCTTCTTCTATTTTAAATATATCATCTTCTCTTTTAACCTTATCAGTTGTTCTTATAGAGTTTTTGATTTCTTCTGTATATTTATCTTTAATTTTTCTTTGAAGTTCAGTTTCAACTTCTTTTTCAACTTCCATCTTTTCTTTACCAATATCATCTATAATAGTTTGGATAAAGGCACACATTGATTTTATTTCTTCGTGAGCTATCATCATAGCTTCGAGCATTTCTTCTTCTGAAAGTTCATTTGCTCCAGCTTCTACCATGTTGATAGCATCTGCGGTACCTGCTACTGTAAGATTTAAAGAAGTTTTTTCTCTTTGATCCATATTTGGGTTTACAACAAATTCACCATCTACATATCCAACATTAACTGCAGCAACTGGCCCAAAGAATGGGATATCAGATATTCCCAAAGCAATTGAGGCACCAATTGTAGTCATACAATCTGGTTCGTTATCTTCATCAACTGAAAATGGTGTTGCTATAACTTGTACATCGTTATAGAAGTTTTCAGGAAATAGTGGCCTAAGAGGTCTATCCATTTGACGAGAAATCAAAACCGCATCATCAGTAGCCTTGCCTTCTCTTTTAATAAATCCACCTGGTATCTTTCCTACAGCATAAAGTTTTTCTTGATAGTCACAAATTAATGGGAAAAAGTCAATTCCCTCCCTTGGCTTATCACTTGCAACAGCAGTAACTAAGAGGATTGTATCACCACGTCTTATTATACATTCTCCATTAGTTTGCTCAGCAAGCTTTCCGATTTTTATAGAAAAATCTGATCCATATTGTGACTTATATTCATAAGTTTTTTCCATATTTTCTCCTAACTACAAAAAAAGCGGGAAAATCCCGCCATATTTAACTATTTTCTTAATCCAAGTTTTTCAATGATTTGACGATATCTATCAATATCATTATTCATAAGATATGTTAAAAGACCTTTTCTACGTCTAATCATTTTGAAAAGTCCTCTTCTTGAAGAGTGGTCTTTCTTATTAGCCTTTAAGTGTTCTGTAAGATCTTTGATTCTTTTTGTAAGAATAGCAATTTGTACCTCTGGTGAACCTGTGTCTTTTTCATCTTTTTGGAAATCTTTTATTATTTGTGTTTTTTCTTCTTTGTTTAACATATATCTATCCTCCTAAATTTCAATACGCCCAAACCATGAAACAGTTCGAGGAAACTTAATCCATAGTTAAGGTATCTTTGATATTATACCAAATATATTTTATTTTGCAAAGATGTTTTTAACTTAAAAAATTCAACTTTTTTAAAAAAATACTAGTAATTTTTTTGAAATTATTATAAAATAGAATTGATAATGAATTTAATTATCAAATAACGAGTAAGGAGTATGTAATGAAATTTACTGATGATATGAAAGAATTAATCTCAAAACAACTTGCCTATATAGCAACGGTTGATAATAATGGACTTCCTAACATTGGACCTAAAAGAACCATGAGAATACTTGAAGATGGCAAATTTATCTACTGTGAAAATACTGGTGGTAGACATCATGCTAATATCAAGGATAATGGTAAAATTATTATCTGTTATGTTGATAGAGACAATAATCATGGATATAGATTTGAAGGAAGAGCCGAATCTTATACAGATGATGAACATATAGCTCTTGCAGAAAAAACTGTTGGTGTAAAACCAAAGGCTGCAACTATAATAATAAATATAGAAAAAATCTATACTCTAGACTCTGGTCCTAAAGCTGGAAAATCAATAGGTTAATCCTAATATCTACATGAGTATATACTATTATAATTTCATAACAAACTAGAATAAATTCTTTCTAGTTTTTATCTACAATAAAAATGCACCTACTGTTTTTCAGTTTAGTGCATTTTTATTTATAGATTATTTTAAAACTTATCTATTTCTCTTAGATTTAAATAAGACAATACTTGATGTTGCAATTAGTCCAAGAATACTTGAAAGACTAGAAACACCAGTTTTTGGATTTGATACTTCATTATTATTTAATTTTCTTATAGATTTTATTTCTTTGCTTGTTTTATTTTCTGGTTTCTCACCTGGTTCTTCTGTTCCCGGTTTCTAGCCTAAATTTTCTTTTCCTGTTTCTTCTTTACCTGTGTCTTTTTTGCTACCATCTAAATTATTATTCTTACCATTACCACTTAGGCTCAAGCCGTGAAATATTTTTGAAGGAAAGTCTTCTTTTCCAGTTCTAAACATATAATTTAGTTCTCTAGCAACCTTTATTATATCATCACTAGCCATAACTAATGATTCTTTATCATTTATATCAATATTATTTTCTTTAATTAATTTTTTCAATTTGTTAGCTTTTTTGGTTAGCTTATCGTCAAATTCTTTTGATATATAATACTCAGATCTATCTTCTACAAAACTTTTATGCATATTTAAAACAACAGGAATTAAGTTAGATTTTGTGTAGTCTTTTATTGCTTTTTGATAAATATCATCAATTTCACGAGATGATTGAGCATTTTTATTTTCTTGAGATTTTTCTTCTTTCTTATTAATCTTATGGTCTGAATTTTTTTCTGATTTGTATTCTATATGATTTATATCTGATTTTAATTCTTCATTTTCGGTTTTTTCATCTAATTTTATAGTATTAGATCCAGTTACCGCTACATTTGAACTATTTGCTAAACTAGTAAATGTAGGTAAAACCAATATAAATGATAAAGATGCCACAGCTATTTTCTTAGAATTTTCATAAGTTTTCTCCTTTCACAAACTTAATTATGTATACATTATATATATTGTCAAACTAAAAATGTTTCTAAATTAAATAAAAAAGAGCAGTTATAAACTACCCTTTTCTATATTTATCTATTAAATTGTATCCTCTAGTTTTATCTTTTTTCATTTGTTCGATTAGCTCTTCTGCATTTTTAAATTTATAGTCAGGCCTAAAGTATTCTAGAAATTCTACGGTCATATTTTTACCATATATATCTTTGGAAAAATCCAATATATAGGTTTCAATTTTTATATCATTTGGACCAAAGGTTGGATTGGTTCCTATATCTGTTAGGGCAAAGTAGCTTTCCTTATCTATTCTTACTCTTGTAAAGTATACTCCAGATTTAGCTTTTATATAGTTGAAGTTTAGCATAAGATTTGCTGTAGGAAAATTCAATAATCTTCCTCTTTGGGCTCCCTTTACAACTTTTCCCTTTATCTTAAATGGATGTCCCAAATCAAAGTTTGCTTTTTTTATTTCCCCATCTTTTACCATTTTTCTTATATCTGTTGAGTTTATAATTCTTCCATTATCAAGCTCAAAATCTACCACCTTTGTCTTATAGCCAAAGTCCTCTTCATATGATTTTAATGTATTTATATTTCCTTTGGCCATTTTCCCAAAGCGATAATTATCCCCAACTATGACATACTTGGTATTTAGTTTTTCATATAAGATTTCTTTGATAAATTCTCTGGGACTTAAATTTTTAAATTCTTCTGAAAATTCTAAAAAACAGAAACATTCTATTCCCATATCATTTAATATTTCTATTTTGTCGTCAAGGCTTGTCAGATATTCTTTTTCTCCATTTAATATATTCTTGGTATTTTCTTTAAACAATAGGACAGACGGAGTAAGTCCGAAATTTCTGGATATTTTTATATTTTCTTTCATAAGTTTTTGGTGTCCTCTATGAACTCCATCAAAATTTCCCAAACTTACAGCCTTAGGACTAAGTTCAATTTGATTATTGTCTAGGTCAAATACTTTAATATTATCCTTCATAAAATACCCTCTTTAGTTTCAATGCATTATTTGAAATCTTTCCTATTCCTATAAATTCATCTTCCACATATACCCTGATATTTTCTATATCATTTTTATTGGCTAGTTTTATTGTCATACCATTTATAGATTTTTTTAAATTTGATTTATCTAGAATTATTTTGTCCATATTTAATAAGGCCTTATCTATTGGAATTATTTTTTCTTTTATCTTAACCATAGGAATATTTTCTAAATTTTCGCTTTTTATAGAATCTTTTATGTGAAAATCTCCCACTTTTATTCGTCTTAACTCATGTACATTGGCAAAAGTTTTTAATTCCTCTCCCAAATCATTTACAAGTGTTCTTATATAAGTGCCTTTTGAACAAGTAATCTTAAATCTTGCAAAAGGAAAGTCAAATGAAAGGATTTCAAAATCATAGATTTTTATATTTCTTTTTTTCCTTTCTACATTCTTTCCTTCTCGTGCAAGCTCATATAATTTGCGACCATTATATTTTAGGGCAGAATACATGGGAGGTATTTGTTCAATATCTCCTATAAATTTGCCTTGAATTGTCATTTCTAAGTCTTTTTTGCTAAATAAATTAGATGATTTAGCAATTATTTTACCAGTTTTATCTTGGCTATCTGTTTTTTCGCCAAAAAAGGCAAGAGTCTCATAAACTTTTACTTCATCCATCAAAAAGTTTGAAACTCTTGTCGCTTTACCTATTAGAAGAGGTAATAGTCCTGTTGCTAGGGGATCAAGTGTGCCTGCATGACCTATTTTTTTTATAGATAATTTTTTTCTTAACATATAGACACACTTTGCAGATGATATCCCACTTTCCTTATCTATTAAAAGAATTCCATTAGTCATCTATGGCCTCTTTTAAGATTTTTCTCATAGTATCTAAGGAATCTTCCATATTTTTTTCATAAAGTGAAAAGCCAGCCGCTCTAATGTGTCCTCCTCCATTATTATCTCTTGCAATTTTGGATACATCTAGCCATTCTTTGCTTCTTAAAGAAATCTTATATTCACCATCATCATACTCTTTTATAAGACAGGCCACTTCAATTCCTTTTAAATCTCTAAGCATATTTACAACTGATTCACTATCTCCCATTTGCATCGAAAAGTCTTCACACATTTTCTTACTTACCCCAACTAGGGCATATGGTTTGTTGAATTCAACTTTAGAAAGGATATGATTTTCAAATCTTAATTTAGAAATTTCCTTATTTTGATAGAGATTTTTATAAACATACTCATAGTCTGCACCTTCATTTATAAGTTCAGCTGCTGTAAGAAAAGTTAATTCGCTTATATTTGAGTATAAAAATCTTCCAGTATCTGTTACCAGACCTATATAGAGAAGTGTTGCTATTTCATTATCTATAGGAAGTTTGAGTCTTTTAATTATTTCATAAACTAACTCACATGTGGCTGGAGAATCTGAGTAAATTATATTTAAGTCTGTATCTATCTTTCCACCTTTATGATGGTCAATTACTATAGTGTTCTTTGATTTTTCGCATATTTCTATTGCCTTATCTATCCTATCAAATTCTGAACAATCTACTATTATAAATAAATCATATTCGTCTAAGCTTGGTTTTTTATATTGACTTAAATCAGGAAAAAATTTTAGGTAATTATCTACTTCACTGATTTGTATAACTTCAGCAAATTTCCCATATTTTTCTAAAGATTTCCTAAGAGAAAGGGATGCACCTAGCGCATCCCCATCTGGATTTATATGGGCAGATATTGCAATAGTCTTAGCCTCATCAATTAATTTTTTAAATTTATCAAGTTGACTTTTGCTAATCTTCTCTATTTCCGGCATTTTTCTCATCCTTTGCAATTGTTTCTGCAATTAGTTTATCCATATAGACACCACGCTCTATAGAATTGTCATATTTAAACCTAAATTCAGGCATAGACCTAAGTCTCATTCTTTCACCTATAAGTCTTTTGATAAATCCTTTTGCATCTTCGAATGCCTCTATTACTGATTCTTTTTTACTCTCATCTCCTAATACTGATACATAAATATCAGCAAATGAAAGGTCATTTGTAACTTCAACTTCAGTAATGGATACTATGACATTTTCTGATAGCCTAGGGTCATTTATATCTTCTGCAAGTATTTTTGATAATTCCTTTTGCATTTGTGAAGATATTTTCAAACTTCTTCTCTTATCCATTATAAATCTCTTTCTTTTTCTATCATTTCATAGGCTTCTAATTCATCGCCTTCTTTAACGTCATTGAACTTTTCAAGACCTATACCACCCTCATAGCCATTATTGAGCTCTTTTGCATCATCTTTGAATCTTTTCATAGATTCTATATTTCCGTCAAAGATTACTACATTATCTCTTAATAATCTTATCTTTGCTCTTCTTGGTATAGAACCATTTGTTACTAGAACACCTGCTATGGTTCCTGCATTTGGAACTTTAAATGTTTGTTGAACTTTGGCACGTCCCAGAACTTTTTCTTCAAATTCAGGATCAAGCATACCCTTAAGGGCCTTTTCTACATCTTCTATAGCTTCATAGATTATTGAATATGTTCTTATTTCAATATTATTTTCTTCAGCCATTTGTAAAGCACCTTGGGTTGGACGTACATTAAATCCTATGATTATAGCGTTTGAAGCTTGAGCTAGTAGGACATCTGACTCTGTAATACCACCTACTGCTCCTGCAATTACATTTACAAATACTTCTTCATTTGATAGCTTAGCGAATGAAGAACTTACTGCGTCTACAGTACCCTTAACATCTGTTTTAACTATGATATTAAGTTCTTTTAGCTCACCTTCTTCAATACCTTCATACATATCTTCAAGATTAGTGTTTGATTTTTGGATAAGTCTTTCTTCTCTTTTTTGCTCTTTAGCACGATCAGCATAGGCTCTTGCTGTTTTTTCATCTTCTACAGCAAATATCTTATCTCCTGCTTCAGCAACATCAGATAAACCTAAGATTTGAACTGGTGTTGATGGACCTGCTTCAGATATAGTCTCTCCTTTTGAGTTAAACATAGCTCTTATTCTTCCTGATGAAGATCCTGTTACTACGTAGTCTTTATCATGGAGTGTTCCTTTTTGTACAAGGACTGTTGCTATAGCTCCTCTTGCCTTATCAAGTTGGGCTTCTATTATTATACCTACAGCATCCCTATTTGGATTTGCCTTAAGCTCTCTCATTTCAGCAACAAGAAGTACCATCTCAAGTAAGTCTTTTATTCCATCACCTGTTTTTGCAGATACTTCTACCATAATAGTATCTCCACCCCAATCTTCTGAAATAAGACCATATTCTGTAAGCTCTTGTTTTACTCTATTAGAATCTGATTCTTCCTTATCCATTTTATTAATTGCAACTATTATTGGAATTTCAGCAGCTTTAGCATGGTTTATAGCCTCTATTGTTTGTGGCATTACCCCATCATCACCAGCTACAACAAGGATTGCTATATCTGTTGATTGAGCCCCTCTCATTCTCATTTGAGTAAAGGCTTCGTGGCCTGGTGTATCTAAAAATACAATTTCCTTATCATTGATATTTACAGTTGATGCACCTATATGTTGGGTTATTCCACCTGCTTCTCCTGATGCAAATTGTGTATTTCTTATAGCATCAAGGATTGATGTTTTACCATGGTCTACGTGACCCATTACTGAAACTACTGGAGGACGAGTTACTAAGTCTTCTTCATTATCTTCAAAGTCAAGATCTTTTTCTTGCATCTCAATTTCATCTAATTTTTCTTCTTTTGAGATTTCTTTGTTAAATTCAAGTGCAATAAGTTCTGCTTGGTCAAATTCTATTTGGTCATTAAGACCTGCCATTACACCAAGTCCCATAAGTTTCATTATTACTTGGTTAGCATTTTCATTTATTTTATCAGCAAAAGCCTTTACTGATATTGACTCTGGTATTTGAATTATTCCATCATCATTATTATTGTCTTCTTTTGCCTGTCTTTTTGTTGACTTTTTTGACCTTTTATTTTGCTTTTTATTTTTCTTTTTCTTTTTGTTTTTATTAAATGTCTTGTCTTTGTTTTGAGACTTATCTTTTTTCTTTTTTTCTTCTTTTGTATTTTCTATAACTTCTTCCTCTTCATCTTCTTCTTCCTTAAAATATTCCTCAACTATTGCTAAGTCATCCCCTGATAACATAGACATGTGTGATTTTATATCAAGTCCAAATTCATCATTTAACAAACTTAACATTTTCTTAGTAGTTACATCGTATTTTTTTGCTAATTCATATATTCTAAGCTTCTTAGCCATATAATCACCTCTTTTATTTCATAGCAATTATCTCCTCATAAAGATTATCACTAATTTCAGTTTTAAAAACTTTTTCTAATTTTCTCTTCTTTTTTGCCTCATTTATACAATTTTCATCCTTACATATATAGGCACCCCTACCATTTTTCTTTCCAGTAGGATCAAGTATTATTCCTTCTTCTTTGTTTTTAACTATTCTTATAAGTTCATTTTTATCTTTGTTTTCTCCACAAATTATGCATTTTCTTTGTGGTATTTTTCTTTGTTTCATTATCTCACCATATTAGTTTAATAAATCTATAAATAATCGTTTGAATCATCCAATAGTGAATCTAGATCATCTGATAAGGATTCTAAATCTTCTTTTTCTATATTAAGTAAATCATCATCTGGATCATCCTTATCAGACACTTCAAAATCTTCTAATTTATTATCTTTAGAAATCTCTTCTAATTCTTTTAAGTTTGAATCATTTTCTAATATATCTTTTGTAGCAGTTTCATCGTCAAGATTTTTACTACTATCTTCTACTATTTCAGACTCATTTTCTTCTACTTCTTCTTCATTTAGGCCAAGTATGTCATCTATTTCTGCTTGGCTTAATGACTTATATTCTGCTTCACTTTTTATATCTATCTTCCAACCTGTAAGCCTTGCAGCAAGTCTTGCATTTTGACCTTCTTTACCTATGGCTAATGAAAGTTGATCTTCTCTTACTATGACTAAAGATTGTTTTTTCTTCTCATTTATATGGACATCTATAATTTCTGCTGGAGATAGGGCATTTTTTATATAAACTTTTATATCCTTGTCATAATTTATTATATCTATCTTCTCACCTTGTAATTCTTCTACTATAGAATTTACACGACTTCCCTTATACCCTATACATGCTCCAATAGAGTCTATTTCAGGATCATTTGAATATACAGCAATCTTTGTACGAGAACCAGCTTCCCTATCTATGGCATAAATTTCAATTATACCATTGGTTATTTCCGGAACTTCCAATTCAAATAATCTTTCAACCAAGTTTTTATCTCTTCTTGAGAGAATTATTTGAGGTTCTTTTGTTGTATTTTTAACATCCTTAATTAAAACCTTGATTCTTTGATTAGGTGTATATACTTCACTATCAACTTGCTCTTTTGTAGGGATAATTCCTTCAATTTTATCAAGATTTATATATACATTATACTTATCTTGTCTTTGAACTATTCCTGTTATAATATCATTGGCCCTATCTAGATATTCACTGTAAACAGAATCTCTTTGGGCATCTCTAATTTTTTGTATAACAATATTTCTAGCTGTTTGTGCTGCAACCCTTCCAAAATTTTTAGGTGCAATTTTAACCCTACATACATCTCCAACTTTAAGCTTTGAGTCAATCTCTTTAGCCTTTGTCGAAGTGATTTCTGCATAAGGGTTACTTACTTCTTCAACTACATCTCTTAGAGAATATACTTCAATCTCACCAGTTTCTTCATCTATATTTACATCAACATTCTCATTGTTATCATAGTTTTTTTGGTAAGACTTAACCAAGGCCTTTTCTAATGCTTCAAGAATTATCTTCTTATCAACATTCTTGGTTTTTTTTATTTCCTCTAAGGCTAATATAAATTCTTTATTCATCTTTCCCCCTAGAATACTATCTCTATTTTGATAGTTTTGATATCACTTTTAGCAATTTTAAAATCTTCTCCTTCTTTGTCTAATAACAAATAATCATCCTTGATTTCTTTGATATGGCAAAGAATAACATCCCCATTTTTAAGCTTAAGATTTAAAAGCTCATCTTTATTTCTTTCAAGGTCTCTATCAGTCTTTAGGGGTCTTGAAAGATCAGGAGAAGATACTTCTAGATAATAGAAGGATTTTATAAGGTCTAATTCGTCTAATTTTTCATTTAAGAAGTTAGATACTTTCTCACAATCATCAATTGTAACTCCGCCTTCCTTATATATGAAAAATCTTAATATTTTGTTTTTACCTTCACTAACAAACTCACAATCTACAAGCTCATAGCCAAGATTATTAATATCTGTTTCTAAATTTTCTTTTAATCTACTTATTAAATCCATAACCTTCCCCTTTACATATTAAAAGAGTGGATTTGTCCACTCTTTTTCTATTTTTATTATACTACTAAGCATAACATTTTCAATTTAAATGTTAATCTATTTAAGTATAATATCCTTAGGTGGTAGAAATGATTAATGAAGAATTAGAAAATAAAATTGAAATATTTAGAGATAGTTACGATATAGACCCTAGTGTCAAAGACCTAATTAAGAAAGCAAAATTTCCTTATGTATGTGAAGAAGTTTATAAAGAAGCTATAAGTTCAATTCTTGCCGGGAAAAACCTCCTATTAGTTGGAGATAAGTCAACAGGCAAAAATGTACTTGCTGAAAACTTAGCTTATCTTTTTAATAGACCCTTATGGACTTCTTCCTTTCATATAAATATTGATGCATATGACCTTATTGGTGGTGATACTCTAAAAAATGGAAAAATCATATTTAGACCTGGTCCGATTTATAAAGCTGCTAAATATGGAGGATTCGGTGTTTTAGATGAGATAAATATGGCAAAAAATGAAGCAATCGCCGTTCTTCATGAAATTCTTGACTACAGGAGAATGCTAGAGATTCCTGGATATGAAAATCTCAAGCTTCATCCTGCCACAAGATTTATAGCTACAATGAACTACGATTATGAGGGAACTAGAGATTTAAATGAAGCTCTTTTATCTAGATTTGTCATAATTCAAATGCCTATAATAAAAAAAGATGACTTGAAATTATTAATTAAAAGTCAATATAAAAATATGAAAGATGAATATATAGATAACTTTACATCCTTTTTCTTTGACCTAAGGCTTAAAGTTGAAAATGGGGAGCTTTTAACTGTAAGTCCTGACTTGAGATCATTATTTGATAGTTTTGACCTAATAAAAGAAGGCTTGAACCTTAAAAATGCACTTAAACTCACCGTAGTTAATAAAAGTTTTGATGAATTTGAAAAAAAACTTATAGAGGATCTAATTATGACAAGATTTAAGGATAGAACATACTATAAGGATGTTTTTAATGAATGACTTTAAAAACGCTAATAGGAAAAGAATTTATAATCTTATATGGGATATGGCAGAGGACTATTCTATTGATCCTATATTTGTAGGCAATGATATAAGTTCTAATCCAAGTTTTTATTTTAATATGATTATTGGTCTATCCTATAAGGTATTTGGAAAAGACAATATAGAGCAGTTATTTAACACATGGAAAGAATCAAAGTATCAAGATAGATATGATAGTTTAAGCTGGCTTGGTCTTGAAAATTATATTTTTAACCATACTAAAAGAATAAACATTCAAAACTTAAGAAATAACTATGCTAGAGATTTTTTTTCTAATAAGAACGATCTTAATAGAAGAACTCTTTCATATAGGAATATAAAAGTCTATCTACTTACATCAAAGCATATGGCCAATATTTTGAATAAAGAATTTAAGGGACTTAAAAAAAGTGAGCTTAACCTTTTAGAAGATCTTTATAGTATTAATGATGAAGAATCTTTAAAAAATCAATTTAAAAGTATATATGAAAAATACTTTGATTTTGATAATGATATTAAGGCAAAAAAGATTAGACTTGGATTCTTTAGAGAGCATTTCAATTATAAAACTCCTCATTCTTTTGAAAGGGCAATTAATCCTTCATATGTCAATCTGGATTATAATATTAAAAATCCCTTATCATTTTATAAATTTAAAAAAAGAGAAAAAAAGAAAGATGAAATTGAAAAATTATTTGGCAAGTCAATTATAGATTATAAAAAACTAAGTATTCTTGAGCAAGATATTTGTAAAGATGAAGATAAACTTGAAAGATTGCGGTTTACTAAGTCCGTTAAAGAAGAGATTAAAGATAAAGAAAGTAGGAATATGTTAGAGAAGGCAATAGCCAAAAATAAGGAAAAATACTATTCTAAAAAATCCCAATATGATTTTGAAATAAGAAAATTAAGTAAGAGCTTTAGAAAAATAAACAATAATATAAGATATGATGATAGTTATATATCAAAAATTGGTAGGCTTAATCCAAAGCTTTATTATAGAGCAATTTTAAATAATGGAGATATCTTTGAAAGAAAAGACTATAAAAGAATAAACTCTCTTTCAGTTGATCTTATTCTTGATTCTTCAGCATCAATGATTGGCATGGAAAATGATATAGCTATATCAGCTTATATACTCGCTAAAAGTCTAGAATTATCAAATATAAAAATAAGAATTATTTCATATCTTTCCTATGATTATTATACTATAATAAACATTCTTAAAGATTTTGATGAGTCTTTAGATAGTAATAAGGTATTTTCCTATCACGGAAGAGGATTTAATAGGGATAGTACAGCCTTTAAGGCTTACAGATCTATGGATAAGAAAGTTTCAAATAGAATAAGTATTTTTATGAGCGATTTAAACCCATCTGATTTAAAACCTATATATAAAAAGGGACTAAGAAGAAATATTTCTTATGAGAAAGATGAAGCTTTAAAACTTGTAAAGAAAGAAATAAACGAATTAAGGACTCGTGGTTATAGGACATCTCTAATATCATTTAGGCAAAAAAATAATGTTAACTTTATTAAAAATGCCAAAGATATCTTTTTTAATGACTTTGCTATTTTGGAATCACCATCTATGCTAAGTACAAAAGCATCTATATTAATTAAAAAGACTATTAAAAAAATCCAAAGGAAAAATGGAGATACCTTTTAGGTATTCTCCATTTTATTATAAATCAAATAAAGACATTTGATTTTCTTCTTGGATTCCGTCAACTATATCTAGATTTTTAAGTGAATTTAAGGCATTTTTATTTAGAGAGGTTCTTTTATTTAAATCCTCTATTGAAATAAACTTAGATTTATCTCTTTCTTCTACTATATCTTTGGCCATTGCCTCTGATACATCATCAATCGCAGAAAGTGGTGGTAGAATTTCTCCATCTTCATCCAAGATAAATTTACAAGCTTCAGACTTATATAGGTCTGCTTTTTTTATTTTTATATCTCTTGCAGCCATCTCCTCTGCAACCTCTAATAAGCTCCTTAGATTCTTCTCCCTTTGTGTTGGTTTTTCAAGCTCATTTATTTCATTAAGAGCATATTGAATTGACTTAAGTCCTTTTATTATTACTGAATATTGGAAGTCATTAAGTTTAGTAGTAAAATAAGTTGCATAAAAGGCTTTTGGATAATATACCTTATAGTAGGCAATCCTATAACTCATCAAACAATATGCTACTGCATGGGCCTTAGGAAATAGATACTTTATCTTAAGGCAAGACTCAATATACCATTCTGGAACATTATTATCTCTCATATATGCTAAGATTTCATCACTTAATGGTTTCCCTTTTCTAACTTTTTCCATTATTTGAAATGATTTTTTCTTATCAAGTCCTAAATTAATTAGTGAATTCATGATGTCATCACGGGTTGAAATGATTTGACTAAAATCAGCTTTATTTGACTTAACCAAATCTTGAGCATTATTTAGCCATACATCTGTACCATGGGATAAACCTGATATTCTTGTCATTTCTGAGAATTTGGTTGGAAAAGTATCTTTAAGCATGCTTCTTACAAAACCTGTGCCAAATTCAGGTATACCCAATGTTCCAATTTCATTGTTTGAAAAATCATGGACTATATTTAAAGGTTTTGTTGACGAGAAGATGTTCATTACATTTTCATCATCCATCTTAATTTTTAGTGGATCTGTATTTGTTAAGTCTTGAAGACTTCTAATAATTGTTGGTACATCATGACCTAATAGGTCAAGCTTTAATATAACTCCATGCATCATATTATATGTGAAATGAGTTGTTTTTATATCATCACTTCCATCATCAGCCGGATATTGAACAGGTGAAAAGTCATATATGTCCTTGTCATTTGGAACTATCATAAGTCCACCTGGATGTTGACCTGTTGTTCTTTTTACATCAAAAAGTCCTCTTTGATATTTTCTTATTTGTGCATTTGAAAGACTGATATTCTTATCTTCCATATGTTTTTTAATATAACCAAAGGCTGTGTTATCTTTTATGGTACCTATAGTCCCAGCCCTAAATACCTTACCTTCTCCAAAGAGTTCTTCAGTGTATTTGTGAATAGTTGGTTGATATTCTCCAGCGAAGTTTAAGTCTATATCAGGTTCCTTATCCCCTTCAAAACCTAAGAAAACTTCAAACGGTATATCATGGCCATCTTTTAACATATCTGCACCACACTCTGGGCATTTTTTATCTGGAAGGTCAATTCCAGCTCCAATAGATCCATCTGTTATAAACTCAGAGTGCTTGCATTTTGGACAAATATAATGTGGTGCTAATGGATTTACTTCAGTAATATTTGCCATGGTAGCTGCAAATGATGAACCTACAGAACCCCTAGATCCTACTAAATACCCATCTTTATTAGACTTTTCCACAAGCTCTTTTGCAATTATATATAAAACTGCATATCCATTTGAAATTATCGAATCTAGTTCCTTATCAAGCCTTGTTTTCACAATTTCAGGAAGTGGATTTCCATATATAGAGTAAGCTTTCTGATAAGTAGTATCTCTCAGCTTTTTATCAGATCCTTCTATTTTTGGAGGAAAAGTTTCATGAGGAATTGGCATTATATCATCAATTAATTCTGATATTTTTATAGTATTGTCAATTACAACCTCAGACCTTATTTTATCATCAAGATATGAGAACTCATCCAACATTTCATCAGTTGTTTTAAGATAGTAAAGTGGATTTTTCTCCTCATAATGAAAAAATTGACCCTTATGAAGAATATTTCTAAGTACATAATCTTTCTTATCCATATACCTTACAGAACCTGTTGCAACTACAAGCTTATTATGTTTTTCACCAAGCATAATTATCTTTTTATTAATATCTATAATCTGCTCTTTATTTCTTATTTCTCCTTTTTCTAAATCATCAGCAAAAACTCCCATAGCTTCAATTTGGAAGAAGTCGAAAAACTCACAAATTTCATCAATTATTTCTTCATCATAATTATCTCTTATAGCCTTAAATAAGAGACCATCCTTTCCTCCAGAACCAAGAATTAGACCCTCTCTATTTTCTTTTACAATATCAAAGGGTGTCTTTGCCTCCCTATAAAAATACTTCATCCTAGATTCAGAAATTATCTTATATAAATTTTTAAGTCCAGTATAATTTTTTGCAAAAATTATAGAAGAAAAATCCTCATGTCTTGCAATTAACCAGTCTGTTTTAAATTTATTTATATTAAAAATTTTAATTTCTGGATCAAGGTCTTTCATTTTTTTAAAAAGTTTAATGAAGACTTTGGCTGTTGCTAAAGCATCATCACTTGCCCTATGATGGTTGAAGGCACTAAGTCCTAGCTTTTTAGCAAGCTTATCAAGGGAGAATCTTCCCATATCAGGAAATACTGCCCTTGCCATAGGAAGAGTATCCATATATACAGGCTTAAATTCATAGCCTAAATTTTCACAAGATTCTCTTATAAAACCTATATCAAAATCAGCATTTTGCCCAACAAGAATTGCATCTTTAGAAAATTCCAAAAATTTCGGTAGAACCTCATCAATTTTTGGCTTGTCCATTACCATTTCATTTTTTATACCTGTAAGCTCTACTACCTTATCAGGAATAATTCTTTCCGGATTAACTAGCTCATTGAAAACTTCTACAATCTCTCCATTAGAAATTCTCACAGCACCTATTTCTGTAATCTTATCAGAATACCTAAATAGTCCTGTAGTTTCAAGGTCAAACACTACAAAATCAGCATCTTTTATATCAAAAATATTGGAAATATCCTTTTTGTGATTGTTTGTAAGAATTCTTAAATCTCTATCTACGAGTAATAGCTCGCTTCCTGCAAGCATTTTAATATTATTTTTCTTAAGTTTACCATACATATCTGGCAAAGCTTGGAGGGTTTCAGTATCAGTTATACCACAAGCCTCATGCCCCCAAGATTTAAGTCTTGAAGCTAGCTGATCCATATCTACAAAACCATCTAAGTTTGTCATTTTTGTATGAATTTCTAGCTCTACTCTTTTTTTAGGATAAGTATCAAGTCTTAGTTTTTTAGTATCTTCAATCATAGAATTTACAGTAAAAACATCTTCATGAGCGTAGTTGTCATAGTTTAGTACGCCTTCAACTTGAACGTAAACACTATCCTTTAGCTTATCAAGTTTTGCCTTATTTTTTGGATTTACAAACATTTTACAAGCTATTGCATCACTTTCATCTTCAAGGTCAAATGAATAGATAAAATTGCCTCTTTTTGATTCAAAAATGTCTATGTCATACACTTCTCCCTTTAAAGAAAGATTAATTCCTTTTTTATCATATATGTCTTCGATCTTAAATAATTCAGATTTTATATTTCTGCCATATTTTAGTTTATCGAATGAATTTTTCTCTTCCTTTTTTTCTGTCCTTTGAGCCCTTGCATTTTGAATCATATACTCGAGTTCTATTTTTTTTCTATCTCTTAAACTCGTTTCAGAGCTTTCATCCTTTTTAGGTTCAACTTTTATTGAAAGTTCTTTTGAATCTTTATTTTTATTATCCTGGTTTTTTTCATCAAATCTTTCCATATCATAGATATCATCATCTAAACCATTATCAATATAAGCTGGTAGGGGTTGGTTTTCATAAAATTCATCTATAGATTCACTTATGTCTTTTTTAGCTTTAGTTTCTACAAAGTTTAAAGAAAGATTAGTATAAGAAAAATAATTTTCAAGTTTTTCTTTTATATTTTCATCACTTGCACCAACAATAGTAAGCTTAAGCTTATTTAATTTTTTAGAATAAGTAGCTTTTTCTATATAATGGTCAGTCTTACTTTGTATTAAAGAATTTAGGCTAATTTTCATCTTTATTATCTTTCAATATTTCTTCTATAAGTGTATCTACTATTTCTTCTTGCTTCACTTTTTTAAGTGTTATTCCCTTTTTAAATAAAAAACCATATCCATTTGCACAAGCAATACCATAATCAGCTTCTTTTGACTCTCCAGGCCCATTTACAGGACATCCCATTATAGCCACCTTAAGATTAAGTTTAAGACTTTCTAATCTTTGTTCAGCTTCTTTTACTATAGTGTCTAAATCTACTGTGGTTCTTGAACATGTAGGACAGGATACAAGATCTACTCCATCACGCCTTAAACCTAAAGATTTAAGTATAGTTTTGGCGGCCTTTAATTCTTCTAAAGGATCACCTGTTATAGACACTCTTATAGTATCTCCTATTCCATCTTTTAATAAAGAACCTATTCCTACAGATGATTTAACTAGGGCTTGGTAAAGTGGTCCTGCTTCTGTAACTCCAAGATGAAGCGGATAGTCACAAAGTTTTGATATTTTTCTATTAACATCAATCATTGTATTTACATCGGATGATTTTATTGAAATAACAATATCGTAAAAGTCTAAATCTTCTAATGTTTTAATTTCTTCAAGTGCAGAATATACTAATGAGTCAACATTTACACCATGGTATTTTTCAATCATATCCTTATGAACAGACCCTGAATTTACACCTATTCTTATTGGTATATTTTTATCCTTACACTTTTCTACAAGGATTTTAACTTTGTCAGAGCCACCTATATTCCCAGGATTAATCCTAAGACAATCACATCCATTTTCAACTGCAGCTATAGCAAGTTTATAATCAAATTGAATATCTGCTACGAAAGGTAGGTTAGTTCTTTTTTTAATCTCACCTATCGCCTTAGCATCTTCTATAGAATTTACAGCAGATCTTGATATATCACATCCTGCTTTTTCAAACGCATTGATTTGTTCTACAATCTCATCAATATTCTTAGTTTTTTTTGTTGTCATTGATTGAATAGAAATAGGAGATCCTCCGCCTATGGCAACATCTCCTACATACACTTTTCTTGTTTTTTTCAATTTTTACTCCTTTAAAATAAGTTTATAATGTCTTTTATTGTTACTATTAAAATTAAAGATAAAAGAAGGACAAATCCAACTATTGTTACTCTTTCTTCAAGTTTTTTATTGATTTTTTTCTTTGTTATCATTTCATATAGAGATGTAAATAACTTTGAGCCATCAAGAGCTGGAATAGGTAAAAGATTAAAAAATCCTAAATTTACTGATATATAGGCAAGAAAAAATAATATATTCATTAAACCTAAATTAACTTGCCTTCCCATTTCCTTAACAACTCCAACCGGACCTGAAAGGGCATTAAAAGAAAGTTTACCTGTAAAAAGATTTTTAAGTATTGAAAAAAGCATCCCTATCATTTGAAAAACTTGTTTTATACCAAGACCAATAGCTTCTATTAAAGATACATCTCTCGGTTTTGGTGTGATACCTAATAAAGGCATATCATTTTCAAATTTTGGATTGATTTTCTTTTCTATAATATCACCGTCTCTTTTAACCCTAACTGACACTTCCTTATCCTTAGAATTTGTCTTATAATAAGTAGTTAATATTTCTGATATATCTGAAAATTCATTTACTTTTATCCCTGCTATCCCTATAATCTCATCATTGATTTCAAGACTTTCTTTTGCCGGTGAATTTTCTGTAAATCCACCAATTGAATTTGAAGCTATACCAGTATTAAAAACTACAAAAGTAAAAATAAAAGCTGCAAATATCAGATTAATAAGAGGACCTGCAAGAATAGTTAAAAATCTTTTATAAGCTGGTGCCTTATCAAACGACCTCTCATCATCACTAGTATCATCTTCACCTTCCATAGCACAATAACCACCTATAGGTAATAAATTTATAGAATATAAGGTTTCTCCCTTTTGTTTAGAAAAAATTTTAGGTCCCATACCTATGGCAAATTCATTTACCTTTATCCCACTTTTCTTAGCAACAATAAAATGTCCAAATTCATGAATTAATATCAAAAATAAGAACATTATTATAGATATAATTATTGATTTCATCTTCTCTCCTATATAAGGGTAAATAAGAACATACAAGGGCTTATAAATAAAATAGAGTCAAATCTATCGAGTATGCCCCCATGTCCAGGAATTAAGTTACCATAATCCTTTATCCCACATTTTCTTTTTATAAATGAAGCTACCAAGTCACCTGTCTCAGAAAGGATTGCTGAAATTATGGTAAATAAAACGACCAATAAAAGACTTTGTTCGAAGCCTATTATTTTTATATAAATTAAATTCAATAAAATAGCTCCAAATACTCCACCAATAAAACCTTCTAAAGTCTTATTAGGAGATATTTTCTCAATTGCCTTAATTTTAGTTTTTCCAATACTTACTCCAAAAATAAAGGCAAAAGTATCAGAACCCCAAGCTATAACATATAGCATATATAGATATCTAACATCCCTTATACGAATTGCATTTGACATAAATATAGATATATAGGTAACTACAAAAAGAAGGGCAAAAAAATCTTGCATCTTAAACTTTTTGTTAAATATCATAAATACAAATATAGATATAAGAATGGCAATAATACCTACTATAAATATATTAGGATCTCCAAAATAGGCGTTTACCATAAAAAATGCATTAATTATTAGAGCAAATCTTTTTGGAACATTATAGTCTATATTTCTTAATGCTTGTATAAGCTCATATACTGCTATAGATGAAAAAATAGTAAAGCCTACAGCAAAGTATGGTCTTCCAAAATATGTTATAAGAATTAAGCAAATTAAAATTAACCCCCCTCCAAAAAGTCTTTTAGCTAGGTTCATTCAATCCTCCAAATCTCCTATCACGTCCTAAATAAGAATCAATAGCCTCATCTAAGTCTTTGTATTTAAAATCAGGCCATAGAGTTTTTGTAAAATAAAATTCTGTATAGGCAAGCTGATATATTAAGAAATTTGAAATTCTTAAGTCTCCACCTGTTCTTATTAAAAGATCAGGATCTGGCATGTTTTTAGTATAAAGATAAGATGAAATAGTATTTTCATCTATATTATTAAAATCTAAACCATCCTTAGCCATATCTTTAAAAGCCTTAACTAGTTCACTTCTTCCACCATAGTTTATTGCCATATTTAAAACAAGACTTTTGTTATTTTCTGTGAGTTTACACACATCAAGACAGGACTTTATAGTTTTATCTGGCAATTTAGATATATCTCCAATAATATTTAATTTTACATCATTTTCCATTAGCAAATTTGTTTTATCTTTTATAAATTTTGCTAATAATTTCATTAAATAATTAACTTCAATTTTAGGTCTTTTCCAATTTTCTGTAGAAAAGGCATATAAGGTGAGGTATTTTATACCCCTTTTTTTTGCATAAAGTGCTATATCTACAACATTTTCTGAGCCTTCTTTATGTCCTAAAGATCTTGAAAGTGATCGTTTTTCAGCCCACCTTCCATTTCCATCAAGAATTATGGCCAAATGCTCAAGTTTTTTCTTATCTTTCATCAAGTCCTCTTCCCTTTTTTTATTTCTTACTTTAAATTATACCATAAATGTATTCTAAAAAATGGCATAAAAAAATGCAGGTATTAGCCTGCACTTTTATGAGTATGTTTAAAATTATTAAAATATTAAATAAATTATTTTATTTCAATAGTTTTTTTAGATTTGTCTTTATTTAATTTAGGAAGTTTAATTTCTAGAAGTCCATCACTAAGATTTGCTTCAATATTTTCAGAATCTATATTTTCAAAATGCATTGTTCTTGTCATCTTAGATGATCTTCTTTCCCTATGGATATATTTTTCCTCATTATTAGAATCATCTTTTTCTTCTGTTTTCTCTGCACTAAGTGTTAACCTATCATCATCAAGTTCAATGTTTATATCATCTTTTGTAAATCCTGGCATTTCAGCTATAACTTTATATGATTCATCATCCTCTTTTATATCTACCTTAAAAGTAGTATTATTTACCAAAGATGATCTTCTATCATTTCCATTAAAGAATGAATCAATCATATTATAGAAGTCATTAAAATTATTGTCTAAAAAACCATAGTCATATTTCTTTAAATTTGCCATATTGTCCTCCATCAAATTATTTTTCCATATTGTTTAGCAGTCATACATCTCAACTGCTAATATTAATATACTATGAAGGTCAGAGAAAGTCAAATTTAAATTTAAAAAAACGCAATTATTGGAAATTACGTTTTTACAAAAGATAAAAGCATATCTAATATGACTGTGATAAACATTTATTCCTAGAAAAATTGATACTATATTATAAAAATCTTTCCATAATTCCATAAGCTATTACCATATTAACTAATATCGTTTATTAAAATTAGAGCCTTATATAAATTCTAAAAGATCTTACCAACTTGCTCATTTATAACAATTAACGGTGATATATAGTAAACTAACAGCTTAAAAATCCATCTCATAGCTGATTATTATATAGTCTAATTTAGGATATCAATTAAGATACGATTTTCCAGTAGTTTTTTCGATATGCTTTATTATTTAAATACTTATCTCCTTCTTTTTCCATTAATAGATTGAAGATTTTGCTTAAGATAGACTTGAAAATTTTATTATCAACTGATTACTTAATTATGTATTAATATCTTCTTAATTAATTGTAAAATGATTTTTACATAACTGGATTAATGTATCCAATTTCCATTGCTTTATTATAAGCTTCAACTATATTCTTGGCTCTCAACTTATCATAGATATTAGCTATATGATTATAAAGAGTTCTCTCGCTTATGAATAACTTCTTTGCAATCTCCTTTTTACTTTCTCCTTTTATTAACTCTTTTAATACTTCAATCTCACGTTTTGTTAGAGGATCAGCTATATATTTGTCTATTATCTTATAGTTTCCTTTATATACATTTTTGATTCTTTCTAATAGTTCGTGGGTTTCTACAGACTTATTTATAAAATCTTTTACTCCTAACTTAAAGGCCATATCCTTGTAATTATCTAAATCATAAGATGTTAAAACTATTATCTTTTGTTTGGGGTTATCAGCTAGCAAATCTTTAATTAAATCAAGACCAGTCTTATCATCTTTTAGATTTATGTCAATTAAGAAAATATCATAAGTTTCTTTTTTTATCATTTTTAGAAACTCTTGAGCTTTTGATACATAACATCTTGCTCTTCTAAAAGCATCTTAAGGGACTCCCCAAATATTTTATGGTCATCTAACAAAATAATTTTCATCTCTTTCCACCTCCAAGGAAACTTTAGTTGTAAGTATATCCTTATTTAATCCATAAGAAATATTTCCTGAATTTGAATCTATTAATAGATTAAGAAGCAAAACTCCTCTTTTTGATTCCCTAATTTTATTAAAATCAACAAGACTTGCACCATCACTTTCCATCTCTATATAAACAAAATTTTCTTTTTTATAGAGCTCATAAGATAAATATTTCGCATCGGAATGCTTATATACATTATTTATAAGTTCCTTTGATATTATTGAAATCAACCTAATTAATCTTTTATCTTCTGTTATTTCACTATTGATAAGTTTAGTAATTCCAATAATTTTATCTGGATATAGGGACCTTACATTATCAAATATGGCTAAAAGAGATGTTTCTAAATTTGCCTTTTCAAATAAAGAAGACTGGTAGAACTTCATTATATTTCTTGTTTTCTTCTCAAGTTCTCTTAGAATGTTTTTAGTGTATTCTATATCAGGATTTTTTGAAGACAAATAATTTTTACTTGCATATATATCTTGGATAATATCATCATGGATAATCATTGCAAATTCATCTCTTTCACTCGCCATATAGTCTGACAGGTAATAAAGTTTGAAAGTTTTCTCAAAAGCTAATTCTTTTTCCTTTAAAAATAAGATAAAGAAAAATTCTGTAATAAGGAAAATTATTTGGATAAATATATTTATCATTACCGTATCTATATCAAATAAATAAATCACCACAAAAATAAAAAATACAAGTCCAATAGTAAATATTTGGGTGGATTTTCTAGATATAGGCAAGATATTTATATATTTTACATTATCTAAAATTATGTATCTTTTAATAAATAGGCTTGTTGAGATAAGACTTATAAGAAAAAAGGCAAGCTTATAAGGTAAATCATTTATTAGAATCAAACCCAAAGGCAAAAGTGACGAAAAAATTACCAAAACAGAAAATCTTTGAGGTATTTTTTTATTTGAAATTTCTGTGTATATAAGTCCATATAAAGTAAAAACTAAAATAAGTGAAACTGCATTCAAAATCGGGCCTTCTTTTACTAACATCTTGTTTTTAAAAAGAAGACCCCAAAATAAAATTATCATTAAATGGCTGATCACAATTTTTTCTAATTTCTTATACATATCTCAATAGTAGCTAACTACAATCCTTTCTTTATTGATATTTATACCCAAAAATACTATTATTGATCCTAAAATCAAAAGCTTAGTCATCAAGTAGCAAAGCAAGGAATTTGTAAAATTATATACTAGGACAGAAGATATCATGACTACTAAGGATAGTCCTATCAAGCGAATTTGGAGAGAATTTACTTTATTCATGTTTATAGTACCAAGTATTATCAAGACGATTATTAGACTGTAAAGAAAACTTGATACAATCAAATTTAAAATAATAATTAAGCTAATCTCAAGTTTTAGTAAATTTAATATTAAGCTTGGAAGAACTATAATTAATGTTCCTAAATAGATACTAAACAAATATTTGGCTAGAATTTTTTTCATAGAAAATCCATTTGCAAGTAAAAATTCAAGCTTTTTGCTAATTTTATCTGCTACCAAGGTATTTTTAGCGAGTTCTATTCCAAAAATCAGGAAAAGTATTACAATCCCATCAATTTTAATTATATCTATAATATTGTTTATTTCTTGGCTTCCTTCATCAGTAAAAAACAGAGCCATAAAGGAGCAGATAAGTGCCATAATCGACATTAATACGGCATTTTTATCTAAAAGCTTTCCTAGATCATCAATAACTAATTTCATGACCATGACCCTTCTTTATTAATTACAGATTCATTGTTTATCTTGCTTAAATCTTTCATGGACGAGATTGCAAAAATTAATCCCAATCCTAGATTTATCCCTAATATTATATAGATAAGGTTTAGATTATATTTTTCTATTAAAGAGAGAATCTTCTCTGAAAATGTGCCTATCATGTAAATTAAAATTGTTGTTCCAAAGAAAACTATATTTTTGAAAAACTTAAAGTTTTTTTGGGATAAACTTATAATATTAAAAAATAGTATTTCAAAATATGTCATTCCTATCATTGTCACAAATATACCCACAATCCACTTAAATTCGATTTGAAAGTCTACTAGGACATAAGTTAGAAAAAACAACATAAAGGGAACAATGGAAGATAGTCTCCACATTTCTACCCCATAGGCTTTAATCACATCTTTTATATCTACTCCTGATGCTAGAATAAATTCTATACGTTTATTTAATTTATCCTTGACTGTTAAATTGACAACCATAGAATTAGACATAATTAGTGAAATTCCAAGCATTAGTACATATAGCATTAATATAATATAATCATTTCCTCTTGAATCAAAGATCCCCTTATATAGTAAAAAAATAAAGCCAAGGGAAATCAAAGTAAATAATAATAAATTTAAAATAAAATCCCTGTCTTTACTTAAATAGTAGCGACAAGCCCTATTAATATTCATCTTATTTTTCATTTTCTACCTTCCTCTATAAATAAATCTTCTAAGCTTTCTCCCTTTATTTCGTCTATATTCTTCGAAAAAAGTAGCTCTCCTGATTTTATCATGGAAACCTTATCTGCTACTTTTTCAATTTCTGACAGGTCATGACTAGTAATTACTATGGTCTTACCTTCATCCTTTAGTAATTTTATGAGCTTTCTTATCTCAACTCTTGATATTGGATCTACTCCGCTAGTAACCTCATCTAAAAATATTATCTCTCTATTCATCATTACAATAATTAGTAAAGACAATTTCCTCTTCATACCTTTAGAATATGTAGAAACATTTCTACCCAGATCATTTGTAATTTCTAACAAGTCAGAATATTTTTGATAATTATCTAGACCATATCCAAAATATAATCCATATATCTTAATATTTTCAAGTCCTGTCTTATCCTCATACAAATAGTCATTTTCAAGAAGCATTGTATGATTTCCCTTAACTTTAACTTCTCCATCATCTTTGTCATATAGTCCAGTTAGTATTCTTAAAAGAGAAGTTTTCCCAGAACCATTAGGACCTACTATTGCATGGACTGTATTTGCCTCAATTTCTATAGAAAAATCATTAAATAACTTTTTACTTTTGAAATTTTTGCTCATATTTTTAACTTCAATTATATTCATATAAATAGTCTCCTAAACTTATAATTTAATTTATTATTAAACTACCCACAATTTTTAACATTAGGAACTCAGTCTTTCATCTGATAAAAAATTATACTTATTATTTATATTTGTAATGACTTTATTTAATTTTTTAAAATCTCTCATAGTTTTTAATAAGAGCTTATAATAATTTTTTAATATCTTTATATCTGAGACTACATAAATAAGATTTTAAATCTAATTTTTGTAAAATAAAAGTCTTCTATTTATCAGAAGAAAGCTACAAATTCAACAATTCCATCAAATTCAATGAGAGTTGGTACTAAAAATAAACATACAGAACGAACATAGCTTAGAACCATTTCCCATTGCTACTATTTCAGGTTTCATATTTTCACCACCTTGTAGTCTTATTTTATTTCATCCTAAAGTTAAATACATGAGTAAATACTGCAAACTTTATAAAAAATAGTAAATAGTGCTACATTTTTTCTAAAAAAACATCTGAAAACTACTATTTCCAATGTATTTCAGAACTTTTACAAATTAAAAGTATAATAGTTGATATATTAATATAGTATGAAAATTAGAAAATATTAAATTTAAACTAAAAAAACGCAAGTATTGAAACTTACGTTTTACAAAAGATAAAAATATATCAAATATGACTATAATAGACATTTATTACTATAAGATTAATACTATATTATAAAAATCTTCTTATAATTTCACCAAACCTTACCCATATTAACTAATATAGTTTAATATTATGCTATCAAAACTTATATAATAATTTTCACCCTTTTTGATTAATATAATTTTCTTTAATCAATATAATATATGGAATCAAAAACTTCACTGAAACTTGTAACTCCATCCAGAACTTTCCTAAGACCATTGTAAGTCATAGACTTGAAATCCTTAATCTTGTACAACCTATCAAGTTCATTTTTACTATAGTCTTTATTTTCTAAAAGAAGCTTCTTATAATCATCATCAAATACCAATACCTCTTCTACTGCCTCCCTTCCTAAATATCCGTCATTACATTTATTGCAACCGCATGCATCATAAACTTCTTGATCTTTTTTAATATCAAAATATCTTTTTAACAAATTATATTCACTTATAGTTATCTTTCTTTTTATCTTGCAATCACAAAGTTTCCTTACGAGCCTTTGCCCTGCTAAGATTGAAACAGATTGACCTATAAGATAGTCTTCAATTCCCAAGTCTCTAAGCCTCGCTATCGATGATATGGCATCAGTCGTATGAAGAGTTGAAAGCACTAAATGACCTGTAATTGCCGCCCTTATAGCCATTTTCGCTGTTTCTTGATCTCTTATCTCACCTATCATTATTATGTCTGGGTCTTGTCTTAAAATAGATCTTAGGGCATTTGCAAAGCTAAAATCTATCTTGTTATTCACAGATATTTGATTTATTCCCATAACATTTATTTCGACTGGATTTTCTATTGTAACTATATTTACACTATCATCATTTAAATGATTAAGAAGTGAATATAAAGAAGTTGACTTACCAGAACCTGTGGGACCTGTAAAAATAATCATACCCGACTTATTTTTTATGGCTTTTTGTAATATATTTTTTGAATTTTCACTAAAGCCTAAAAGGTTGGAAGATTTTTTAAAATAATCTAGAGAAAGAATTCTTAAAACTAATTTCTCACCAACTATAGTATTTAAGGATGATATTCTAAAATCTATATGGGGAAACCTATCAAGCTTTAAATACCCATCTTGAGGTCTTCTCTTTTCAGCTATATCAAGCTTTGAAGAAAGCTTTATTCTTGTTATAAGCTTCTTATATTCTTCATATGTCATCTCGGTTATATTTATAAGCTTCCCATCTACCCTAAACCTAATTCTAGCAAAAGTCTTATCCATAGGTTCTATATGAATATCTGATGAATTATATTTAAGAGCTTTTTTTATAAGATCATTTATATAAAGGTCAATATTAATATTTATTAAATTATTATCCATTAGACACTCCAATACTTACCATCAAGTGACCTATACCTTATGGCTTCTAATAAGTGCTTATCTAAAATCATGTCAGAATTTTCAAGGTCAGCAATTGTCCTTGCCATCTTAATTATTTTATTATAGCTTCTTACTGAAAAATTATATTTGTTAAAGGCCATTTGTCCTATTTTTTCTAATTTATCATCTAATTTTATATATTTTTTCATAAGTCTAGTATTTAAGGCTCCATTTGTAGATATGGACTCATTTTTATACCTTTCTTCTTGAATTAATCTTGCCCTTTGGACTTCAAACTTCATCTCTTTTGATGATTTAGTCTTCATATTATCTTTTAATTCTTCATATTTTACAGGCTTAATTTCAATATGTATATCAATCCTATCAAGGATTGGAGATGATAATTTTGATAAATATCTTCTAATTTCATTGTGACTACATGTACATTCTTTTAAAGGATTTCCATAGTTTCCACAAGGACATGGATTCATTGCTGCTATCAAAATAAAATCTGCAGGATATTTTATACTAGCCATTGACCTTGATATGTTTATCTCTCTATTTTCTAAAGGTTCTCTTAAGGCCTCAATAGTTTTTTTTGAAAATTCTGGAAATTCATCTAAAAATAATACTCCCTTGTGAGCAAGTGTTATCTCTCCTGCCTTTGGTATATTTGCCCCTCCACCTATTAAAGAAACTTCACTTGCAGAGTGATGAGGGGACCTAAAAGGTCTTTTATTTATAAGCTTTCCTTCATCCAATAGTCCCATTACAGAATATATTTTTGTAACTTCTACTTTTTCTTCAAAGTCCATATCAGGTAATATTGACGGTAAATGTTTTGCAGAGAAAGTTTTTCCACTTCCTGGAGCACCTATCATCAATAAATTATGATCTCCAGCTGCTGATATTTGCAAAGCTCTTTTTAAAGAATCTTGCCCCTTTATATCTGAAAAATCATAGTCATACTTATCTTCTTCAATATTATCATTTAATCTAGCTTTATATGGATTTTTTTCTACTTCACCATTAAGATAAGTAACCAGACTTTCTATATTAATAAATGGATAAGTATTACAATCTTTAATAATTGAACATTCATCCTTATTTCCATCAGAAATAATAAAATTTTTAAATCCTTTTTCTCTCATAGATATAAGCATAGCAAGTGCTCCTCTTATAGGAAGGATTCTTCCATCTAAAGAAAGTTCCCCTATAAAGATAAAGTCGTTTCTCTCTTTTTTTATTACTCCCATACTTCTTAAAAGAGATACTGCTATGGGAAGGTCTAATTGGGTACCTTCTTTTTTTATATCTGCAGGAGATAAATTTATAGTAATCCTACCTTGGGGAAATTTATAACCTGAGTTAATTAAGGCTACCCTTATTCTGTCCTTAGATTCTTTTATAGATGAGTCTGGTAAACCTACGATATTGAAGGCAGGTAACCCTGATGTGATATCGCTTTCTACTTCTATAGCCTTACCTTCAAGGCCAAGAAGACTTACAGTATTAATTTTTGAATACATGCTAATCTCCTAATTTTAAAACTTTTTGATATTTCTTAAAATCGTCATGAACCTCTGTTTCAAAGATTTTATATTCTCCGCTTTGATCAACAAAACCAAGTTTATGGCAATGTAATAATTGGTGCTCTAAATTAAACTTATGCCCCACATTTCCATAAACAGGATCTCCTAAAATAGGATGATTTATATAGGTCATATGGACTCTTATCTGATGAGTCCTTCCTGTTAGAATTTTTACCTTAACTAGAGAAAAACCATTAGCTTCTTTTATAACCTCATACTTACTTATAGCCTTTCTTCCACTTGGTCTAACTGCCATTTTTCTCCTATTATTAGGGTCCCTGTCAATAAAGGTTTCAATTGTATCTTTTTTATTGTCAAAAATCCCATGACATATGGCAAAATATTCCTTATCTACTTTCCTCTTTTCAAATAAGTCTTTAAAATATTTATATGATTTATTATTTTTGGCTATAAGCATTAAACCTGTAGTATCCTTATCAAGTCTGTGAACTATACCAGGTCTATCATCTCCACCAATATGAGACAGATTGTCATAACCAAACTTCTCTAATAAGCCATTAACTAGGGTTGCTGTTACTATAGAGCCTGCAGGATGGACCATTACATTCTCGTCTTTATCAATAATTGCATAATCCTCATTTTCATAGATGATTTTTATGTCCATCTTCTCCGGCCTTATTTCTGGCTTTTTAAATAATTCATCTGATATATTTATCATATCTCCAAGTTCAAGTTTATAACTCGGCTTTACTTTTTTCTCATCCACCAGGATTTTCTTATCCTTTATAAAATCTTTTACTTTTTCTCTTGGGATTTCTTCAAATTTATTTGATATGTATTTGTCTATTCTAATATTTTCATCTGCTAGTATATTCATATATAAATTATAGCATTTTAAGACTTTTTGTCCAAAGTTAAGATATTTAAATAAATAAAAAAGAGCAAGCAAACTTACTCTTTTAAACTTTCAATCTTTTATCATCATTGTAAACTTCATCTATTATGCATGAACCAAGACAAATATCATTATCGTAAAATACAGCAGCTTGACCTGGAGTTACAGCCTTTGTCTTATCATATTTTATTTCAACCCTACCATCCTCTAAGATTTTTACCCTAGATTTTATATCTTTTTGCCTATACCTAAACTTACATGTACAATCAAATTCTTTAGCAAAGCCCTTAGATGACAAACTTGAAAGTAAAGATCCGATTAGCCTATTTGAAAACAATCTCTCATTATTCTTTCCTTGACATACTATAAGTTCATTTTTTTCTAAGTCCTTACCACAAACAAACCACGCTTCTCCTTCACCACCTATGCCTAGACCTCTTCTTTGACCTATGGTGTGATACATTAGTCCATAATGTTCTCCCATAACATTTCCATCTATATCTACAATTTTGCCTTTCTTAGCAGGAAGATAGTTTGATAAAAACTCATTAAAATTTCTCTCGCCTATAAAGCAAATTCCTGTTGAATCCTTTTTATCTGCTGTAGCAAGATTATTTTCCTTGGCTATTTTTCTTACTTCTTTCTTTTCAAGTTCTCCTATTGGAAAAAGAACGTCTTTTATTTGATCTTGGGATAGTTGAGATAAAAAGTAAGTTTGGTCTTTATTTTTATCAACTCCCCTTAGCATTTTAACTTCTTCTCCATCTCTTTCAACTCTTGCATAGTGACCTGTAGCAAGATAGTCTGCTCCTAAATCTTTGGCATAATCAAGAAAGGCTCTAAACTTAATTTCCTTATTACACATTATATCAGGGTTAGGAGTTCTTCCTTTTTTATACTCATCTAGAAAATATGAAAAAACTCTATCATAATATTCTTTTTCAAAATTTATAGAATAATATGGAATACCTATCTGATTACATACCTTAACTGCATCCTCATAGTCAACCTCTGCAGTACAAACCCCATTTTCATCTTCTTCATCCCAATTTTTCATAAATATTCCAGTTACATCGTAACCTTCTTGCTTTAAAAGTAAGGCTGCAACTGATGAGTCAACACCACCACTTACGCCAACTACCACCTTTATATCCTTCTTATCAGTTTTCTCCATCTATACCCCTAACCTTTTTAAGAATTTCAAATGTATAATCTATATCTTCTTTTGTATTTGTAAAACCAAAAGAAAATCTTACTGAATGCATGGCCCTATCTTCATTATACATTGCCTTAATTACATTGCTTGCTTCTATACTTCCTGCTCTACAAGCAGAACCAACTGATATACATACACCATGCATATCTAAAAATGTTAACAAAAATTCATTTTTAACATAAGGAAAATATAAGTTTAGTATGTGATTTGACGAATTATCTAGGCTTCCATTTATTTCGAAAATAAAGTTAGATTCTTTTAATTTCTCTACAAAATAAGTCTTTAATTCTTTTATTTTCCCTCTTTCTTTTATGGTTTTTTCTATAGATTCTGCCATAGAATAAGCTCCCATCACAAAACTTGTTCCAGCACGCCTATTCTTTTCTTGCTCTCCTCCTCTTATAAGAGGTTTTATACTTTTATTAGCATAAAGTATTCCAAATGAGTTGATACCGCCTATCTTATGCCCTGAAAGAGAAAGAGAGTTACAAGCTAGTTCATTAACATCTATGTCTATATGTCCATAAGCTTGAACACAGTCGATATGAAAGAAAACATCTCTTTCTTTTAGATACTTCCCTATTTCTTTAACAGGCTCAATGGAGCCTACTTCATTGTTGACAAACATCAAAGATACAAGCTTGACATCGCTTGTCATCTTTTCTTTTAAATCATCAAGTGTAAAAAATCCATCCTTATCCACATCTAAATAAATAGTCTTATCCTTATTAACAGCATTTAAGATAGAATCGTGTTCTATCTTAGATGTTATAATTAAATCATCTTTAAAATTAGATAAGATTGTGTTATTAGACTCCGAAGCAGAAGATGTAAAAATTATATCATTGCTATCTGCTTTGATAGACTTTGCAATCTTTCTTCTTGAGTCCTCTAGGATTTTTTTAGCTTTTCTTCCATATGTATGAAGAGAATCTGGATTCCCATCAAAATTTTCCTTATTTTTTAAAATATATTCTAGTATTTCATTTCTTTTTATTGAAGTTGCAGCATAATCAAAATAAATCATAATATCACCTAAGCTGTATTATACTTTAAAATCTCTTAATTTAAATCTTAATCCCTTTTTAAATACTTGTCAGATATGTCATAAATATGACCAAAAACATGGTCTACATCAAAGCCAAATTGAGTAAGCTTATACGCCTTATCTTTATCGTCTCTTTTTATGACTCCATAGTCTAATAAAAGTTTTATCTTCCTACTTAACTCTGTATGAGAAATATAAGATATAGAATCTAGACTTTTTTTATAATTATTATTACCTATTCCTATAGAATGAATTATTTCAGGCACCCATCTTTTGCTAAATAAATCTTCAATAAGCTCTAAACCTTTACTATATTCTTTCATAAATCTCCTATTTTTAACTAACATATTTGTTCCTTGTTGAATATATTTTATTATAATATAATCATACTATAATTAAAATGATTCTAAAAATCAAATTAAAAAAGGAGTATATAATGAATAAAAAATTGGATATATATTTAGCAAACATAATGGTTGAAAACATAAAACTACACCATCTTCATTGGAATATAGTAGGCAAAAGTTTTGTTAGAGTACACGAATACTTTGAAAGCCAATATAATGCATTTTTTGAAAGATATGATGAAATTGCAGAAATTCAAAAAATGCAAGGTTACTATCCAAACGCAGACCTAAAATCATATCTTAATCTTACAACAATTGATGAAATTTCAAAATCTGAAGATATAGAAATTAGAAAAGCTTTAGAAATTTATCTAGAAGATTTAAATAAATTTAAAGAACTTGCTCTAGAAATAAGAAAAGAAGCAGATAAAAATGATGATTTTCAAATAACTAATACTATGGAAGAGCACATTGAAGCTTATAATAAAGAAATTTGGTTTATAAAAGCGAGTTTAAAATAAAAATTTAGAGGCTGATGCAAAATGAATTAATAGTTCCAAAATCATTACAATGACAATTTGGCCTCCATGAGCTGGCAGGCTATTTTCAAACTGTCTATTAGTCGCTTGTAATGATGAAATGATAGAAGTTCATAATTTCGCAACAGCCTCTTTTTTACTTGAATTCATCAATTAATACTTCTTTTAGCACTTCAGCTTCTTCTTTTGTTAAGGTAATACCCTTGCTCATCCTTGTATGATCCTCATTCCAGTCTCTAATATCATATTTTGGATCTCTTTCATTCCATGAAACAAGGTTTAATTCTTTTGTCCAACCCTTAGCATTTGTGGAAAGTACACCTAAATTTTCAACTATATCATATTTAATTGCCATAATCTTCTCCTAACTTTTATAGTAATTTTTTGGAAGAGAACCCAATAACATATATTCAATATCATTTGCAGCCCCCTCTATTTTTTTAATTCTTCTTTCTATTTTAGTTTTTAATATCTTAATTTCATCATCATCTAACTTTTTAATATCTTCAATTTCTTTTAAGAAACTTGCAATAGATGGGTCATTTGGATTGTAAGAAAAATTATCTAATTTATTTTTATCAAATTTATAAACAAAATCAAAAAGCCTATCTTTAGACAAGTAAATATAAGAATCCATAAATATCCTATCGCTTGAACTTTTGGAATCATAAGATTTTTGACTAAGTTTATTGTAACCTGTAATTGAAAAGTTAAGCTCAAAAAACGCCTTAACTAATCGAACCTTTAAATCCATTAATTTTATTTGATTTTGAGTTAAATTATTTCTATTGATATAATCCATACTATCCTTTCTTTTTAGAATAATATCACAAAAAATATTCTAGTACAAGCATTGTATGGTAAAGTTTTTAAAAAGCAAAATTTCTTTGTATATTATTATATATTAAGTATTAGAAAGATATTTAATAAAAATTTCAAAAGATTTATTTTAAGCAAACTTTGGAAAAAATAAAGGACCTAGATTAGTCTAGATCCGGTTTATCTAATAAATCAATATGGCAATATCCTCTAGGATTTTTTTCTAAATAATCTTGGTGATAGTCTTCAGCTACTACAAAGTTTAAAAGTTTATCTACTTCAACCATTATTTTTCTATCTTCATTTTTTTGCTTTTCTTCTAAAAATTTCTTAGCAAATGATAAATTTAATTCATCATCAGCATAGATACCTGTCCTATATTGACGTCCTACATCATTACCTTGTTTATTTATAGAAAATGGATCTATAATGTAATAAAAATAGTCAAGTATTCTTTTAAGTGTTTTTTCATCTCCATCAAATTGAACGGCTACAGTTTCAGCATGGTCTGTTTGTTTTAAATCTTCATAACTTGTTTTTTCAGTATTTCCATTAGCATAACCTACTTTAGTATTTTTAACTCCCTTAATGTCCTTAAAATATGCTTCAACTCCCCAAAAACATCCACCTGCTAAATATATTATTTTTTTCATTTTTTCTTTCTCCAATCATATTTTTTACTTGGTTTTCTAAATTTAAAACCCATGAGTGACTTAGATATAGATGACGCTAATAAAATCCCAAATGAAATTGCACTTGCTGTTACAAGTGTTTCAAATAGATTTGTGAAAGCTAAGGACTTTTGGTTATCTACAAAATAAAATAAGGTGTTATATATTCCCTTTCCTGGAACTAAGTTTATTATGCCCGGAATTATAAATAATATAGCAGGCATGTGAAAAACTCTTGCAAATATCTCTCCAAGAATACCTGTAACATAAGCTCCAAGTAATATTGGAAGAAAAACCCCTCCTATTAAATCTCCTGCTATGTTATAGATTAAAAATCCTATTGCACCAGCTAGTGCTGAGAATTTAATAGCTCTTTTTGGGGATGAAAATAACATAGCAAATCCTACTGATGAAATATAAGAAAAGATAAATCCTAAAAATAAGTGCATATTTCCCCCTTAAAAAATCGTCATTGGTACTGCAACACCTATAGCCAAGGCTAAGGATACAAATAAACTCATAGTTATTCCAACAAGTCCACTTGTAGAATCTCCACTCATTAAATCTCTTATTGAATTAGTTAAGGTAAATCCAGGAACATAAGGCATCATTGAAGATACTATAACATTTGCCGAATTAAATCCTACAACAAACTTACCTATTATAATAGTTAAGATTGAAACTAAAAGCCCTGCAATGAAATTTTCTATAAAATAACCGAACATTTTCTTTTCTACTCCTATAAAGAGGATATAAGTTATTAAAGAAACTATAAAGGTTACAGGTAAGTCTATAAAATTAGGATTCTTGCTATTAACTAAAATAGGGAAGGCCGTTGATGCAAGAACAGCTCCTATAATATTTATATATTTTTTAATTTTTGATGAATCCCTAATCTTATCTAATTCATATAGAGCTTGATCAAGACTGTATTCATGGTTACAAAAATTTCTAGAAAAAGTATTAACTTTATCAACCAAGATAAGATTATTACCCCTATTTTTTACACGCTTAACATTTGCATAGGTTTTACCATCCACATTAAATGAGTACATCATAGCATTGAAGGTTGCGAATACATCTATATCTCTTGCATCATAAAAAGATCTTATAATTCTTTCTACAGTATCCTCAACCCTATAAATTTCCGCTCCATTTTTAAGCATCATAGCTCCTGCTCTTGACGAAATTTCTAAAAGTTTATTTATATCATCTTCATTATGTTTCATATTAGTTTCCTTTTCTAATATAAAAAACTTTCCTCAAAAAAATAAGGAAAGTTTTAGATATAGTCCTACATATTTTTATACTTTTTAATATTTTCTTGAGATAAGAAATTATAAGCTTCATTAATTTTTTGAAACTTTTCTGTGGCATTTGGATCATCACTTACATCTGGGTGGTATTTTTTTGCAAGCTTTCTATAGGCGAGTTTTATTTCATACTGATCTGCATTAGGATTAACCCCTAAAATAGAACAATAATTTTCATACTTTTCCTTAAAGCCTAAATCATTTACAAAGGCACCCTTATATCCATTATTATTCCTATATCCACTGTAGCCTTCATTAGAATCATAGCCTGTAAAGCTAAATCCTTTGAAAAATTCTTCAAATCTTTTATTGAATTCTTCTTGTTGTCTTTGTCTTTCTTCTTCAGCTTTTCTTCTTCTTTCTCTTTCTTTTTCCATCCTATACTTATTAGCATAATCAGATATATTATCAAAACCCTTTTTATCTCCAGTAATAAGGCTATCCGCCTTATCATACATCCACTCTATTAGGGTATAGTTTCCATACCTTAAAAGTGAAATAAAGGACTTTCCTAAAAAGGGAACTACTGCTATAAGTAAGATTAAAAACACAAGCTCAGATGGCAAGGCTATGAAAAATATCGGAAATATAAAAATAACCGAACAACCTATTAGCATAAGAACTTGGCCTAATCCTTCAAAAATCATAACTATAGCATTTAATATATTAATTAATAAATTAAATATTGAATTTAATGCACAAGCTATACTATGGATGAATTTTCCAAATATAATTTTCAATTTTTTCTCTCCTATTATTTGATTATACCAAGTTATAATTTCAATGTCTAACCAAATAAATCTTCGTTATTAGAATTATAAAGCTTATAATATACACCTTTTTTATCTAAGAGTTCATGGTGGCTTCCTCTTTCAGCTATACCATCTTCTGTTAATACAATAATTGAATCTGCGTTAATAATTGTGGAAAGTCTATGAGCTATTGTAAGAGTAGTCCTTCCCTTGGTTAGCTTTTCAAGAGATTCTTGAACTATTGCCTCGCTTGTGTTATCAAGCGATGATGTAGCCTCATCTAGGATTAATATTGGCGGATTTTTCAAAAATACCCTTGCTATTGATATCCTTTGTTTTTGACCTCCTGAAAGCTTGACTCCTCTTTCACCAATATAGGTATCAAAACCATATGGAAGATCCATAATAAAGTCGTAGGCTCCTGCTAGCTTACTAGCTTCAATTATTTCTTCATCTGTGGTGTTTTCCTTACCATATTCAATGTTTTCTCTTATGGTTCCCCCAAATAGGTAAACATCTTGTTGAACTATACCGATATTATTTCTTAAAGATTCTAAAGTTAAATTATTAATGTTTATTCCATCTACTCTAATTTCACCTTTATTTACTTCATAAAATCTTGGTATAAGCTTAGTTATTGTTGACTTACCAGCACCAGATGGACCTACTAAGGCAATATTTTCTCCTACATTTATATTAAAGGATATATTATCTAATATCCAAGGATCATCTTCAGCTTGATCTGGATACTTAAAAAACACCTTATCAAATACAATGCTACCTTTAACATTTTTAAGCTCTTTCGCATCTTCTCTATCAAAAATATCACTTCTAAGATTCATAACCTCATTAAATCTTTCTATACCAGTTATACCTTTTTGGTATTGATCAGTAAACTCCACAAGTCTATTTACTGTAGCAATAATAGTATTAAGGTATAAAACAAATGCAACCAAGTCACCTGGGCTCATGCTTTTTTTGATAACAAAATATCCCCCGACTACGATCAAAACTCCATACATAAGTCCTGCAAATAATTGATTAATCAAATTATAGCTTGCCATGTTGTAGTATTTTACCTTTTTAATATCTACAAACTTATCATTTCCTTTTTTAAATTTCTTCTTTTCAAGTTCTTCATTAGCAAAAGATTTTACAACATCAATTCCTAAAAGAGTATCCTCAATCGAAGCATTAATTTCGCCTATTTGTTTTTTCTCACTTTTTACAGATTTTGAAAAGGCTCTTCTTTTAATCCTCGCTGCATAAACCATAATCGGAATTATTATATATATCAAAAGTGTAAGTTGTATGTTTATAGTCATTAAAACAATAAATGATATACTTAATTTTATAAAACCTATAAAAAATTCCTCTGGACAGTGGTGAGAAAATTCAGTTATATCAAATAGGTCTGTAGTCATCCTACTCATTAGCTGACCTATCTTTGTTTCATTAAAAAAGGCTGTTGACATAGTCATAAAATGTTTAAATATATCAGCCCTCATGTCCTTTTCTATATGAGCTCCCATAATATGTCCATATGATTGCATAAAATACCTACCTGCTACTTCAACTAATTTTGTCAAAATATAAAGTAATGTTAATTTTATAATAATATCAAAAGTTAAACTAGAGTTTGATGCATTGTCTGTCAATATTGATAAAAGTATAGGAAGCAAAAGTTCACATACAGTTGTCAAAAATGCAGAAAACAAATCTTTAGCAAGTATATCCTTATAGTTTTTATAATAAGGAATAAACTTTTTGATTAATTCTTTATCAGAATATGTTCTATTTTCCATTTCTCCTCCTTATCATAGATATTATACTATTTTACTATATAATATTAAGTAATTCACTTGATTTTTTTTGATATATTGTTAAAATATTAATGAGAAACATATAGGAGGAAACATGGCAAGGATAATTGAAAAAACAAACCTTAATAATTCAACCATTAAGTTTGTTGTAAATTCTCCAGATATTGCTAAAAGAGCAAAACCTGGTCAATTTATAATTTTAAGAATAGATGAAAAGGGTGAGAGAGTTCCCTTTACTATTTCTGAAACCGATGATGAAAATGTTACAATTATCGTTCAAATTGTTGGTGGAACTACCATTAGGATGAATGAATTAAAGGCAGGAGATGGATTCTTAGATTTTGTAGGTCCTTTAGGAAAACCAACTGAACTTGATCAATATAAGGGTAAAAACGTGTGTGTAGTCGGTGGAGGACTTGGAACAGCTATAGCTTATCCTCAAACAAAATACTTACATAGAATAGGTGCCCATACTGATGTAATAATGGGCTTTAAAAACAAAGACATAATTATACTTGAAGATGAACTAAAAAAATCTTCTGATAATCTATATATTACAACAGATGATGGTTCTTATGGAAAACAAGGATTTGTTACAGAAGTTTTAAAAGAAAATATAGAAAATGGAAAAAAATATGATTTAGTCTTGGCAATAGGTCCAATGATTATGATGAAAAATACAGCTCTTGTAACAAAAGAATATGATATACCAACTATAGTATCTTTAAACTCAATTATGGTTGATGGTACTGGTATGTGTGGATGCTGTAGGGTAACTGTAGGTGGTCAAATGAAATTTGCTTGTGTAGATGGACCTGATTTTAATGCCTTTGAAGTGGACTTTGATGAAGCTATGAATAGGGGTCGTAATTACCAACAAGAAGAAAGAGAACACATTTGTAGACTAACAGGAGATATAAGAAATGGCAAAATTTAATATGAGTAAAACTAAGGTTCCTATGCCTGAACAAAATCCAAGTGTTAGAAATAAAAACTTTGAGGAAGTAGCCTTAGGTTATGATTTAGAAATGGCTCAAGAAGAAGCTCAAAGATGTGTTCAATGTAAAAACAAACCTTGTGTAGGTGGTTGTCCAGTATCTGTAAGAATACCAGAATTTATCCATCAAGTTGTTGAAGGTAATCTTGATAAGGCTTATGAAATAATAGCAAGTACAAATAACCTTCCTGCCATATGTGGAAGAGTATGTCCTCAAGAAAATCAATGTGAAGGTGTTTGTACTAGGGCTAAAAACGGAGAAGCGGTAGCAATAGGTAGACTCGAAAGATTTGTAGCAGATTATCATATGAATAAAGATTATAATAAACCTGTTGAAGTTACAGGACAAAATAAAAAAGTCGCTGTAGTAGGAAGTGGTCCTTCAGGACTTTCTTGTGCAGCAGATCTTGCTAAACTTGGATATAAGGTTACTTTATTTGAAGCTTTTCACACTGCTGGTGGAGTATTAATGTATGGTATACCTGAATTTAGGCTACCAAAAACCCTTGTTCAAAAAGAACTTAAAAATGTAATTGGTCTTGGAGTTAAGCTTCAAAGAAATACTATAATAGGAAGAACAAAAGAGATAAATGAACTTTTTGAAGAAGGATATGAGGCAGTTTATATATCAACAGGTGCAGGACTTCCAAAATTTTTAGGAATTGAGGGTGAAAACTTAAATGGAGTTTACTCTGCAAATGAGTTTTTAACTAGGATGAACCTAATGAAGGCATATAAATTCCCAGAATATGACACACCAGTTCACATAGGTAAGAAAGTATGTGTTGTAGGTGGTGGTAACGTAGCAATGGATGCTGCAAGAAGTGCTAAAAGAATGGGTGCTGATGTAACTGTTGTTTACAGAAGATCATTTGAAGAGATGCCTGCAAGAGCTGAAGAAAGTCACCACGCCAAAGAAGAAGGAATAAACTTTATGAACCTTCACAATCCTGTCGAAATAGAAGGAGAAAATGGTTGGGTTAAGAAAGTTAAACTTGAAATAATGGAATTAGGAGAAGAAGATAAGTCTGGAAGAAGAAGACCAATACCTACTGGAAAATATGAAGAAGTAGACTTCGATTCTGTAATAATTTCAATAGGTCAATCCCCTAACCCACTTATCAAACAAACCAATGATGATATAGAAACCGAATCTTGGGGTGGAATTATAATAGATGATTCAACAATGACAACAAAAGATGGTGTATTTGCAGGAGGAGATGCAGTAAGTGGTGCTGCAACAGTAATCCTTGCTATGGGAGCTGGTAAAAAAGCTGCTGAAAATATTGATAAATACATCAAAAACAAAGAGAATAAATAATTTAAAAGAATAGGTTTAGGTCCTATTCTTTTTTGATTTTGAAATTATATCTTTTATAATTTCAAATCCTTCCATAATTTCTTTTTCGCTCAAATTGGCAAAACCTAATATAAAAAAACAATCTAGGCTAAATTTTTTATTAAATAAAAACCTACTTAAAGGTATTATCCTTATGGAATTTTTTTCTAGTAAGGACATAAATTTACCAATATCGACAGACTCGTCTATTTCAATGGGAAGTATAAGTGAATTTGGTTTTGAAATAAATTTAATTTCATTAATTTCTCCAATTTTTCTTACTATTAATTCGAATTTCTTATAGTAAATATTTTTCATCCTATTTATATGTTTTTCAAATTCACCACTTTCTATAAATGATGCTAGGGCCTTTTGTAAAAAGTTGGAAACTGTATTTGATAAATCTTTAAAATTTTCTTCATATTTTTTAAGTAACTTATCAGGTAAAACCATATAAGAAATTCTTAAAGATGGGGCTAGAAGCTTTGAAAAAGATCCAAAGTATATAACATCAGAGTTTTTGTCCATAGACTTTAAACTTTCTATAGGAAAACCTCTAAATTTAAACTCACAATCATAGTCATCTTCAATTATATATCTATTTTCAGACTTTGAAGCCCAATTAAGTAACTCCACTCTTCTTTGAATAGACATAACTGTACCCATAGGAAATTGATGAAATGGGGTTACAAAAACGCAAATTGACTTAAAGTCTGATATCTTATCTATCCTTACCCCATCCTTATCCATATCAAGAGGAATTGGATTTTCTAAATCAAAGGTGAAAAACTTATTACCAAAAGCATAACCTGGATTTTCAAAGGCATAAAGACTTTGGTCATTTAAAAGCATTTTCACTAGGGTAAATAAGTGTTCTGTTGATGATGATATAATGATATTTGAATAAGATATATCTATATTCCTTGCACTTTTAAGATAAGTTGATATAGCAGCCCTTAAAGGTTTATATCCCTTAAAAGATCCCTTATCTAAAATTTTAATATCTTTTTTATCGATAGCTTCTTTCATGTATTTTTGCATAATCTTATAAGGAAAGTTTTCATAATCTACCCCACTTATACCAAAATCATACTTATAAACTTTTATATAATCACTTTCTTTAAAATTTTCTCTCTTATCTAAGACAATTAAATCATCAATTTTTTTTACATAAAAGCCACTCTTATCCTCTGCTTCAACATAACCTTCTTCTTCTAATTTATAATAAGCTTTTTTTATTGTATTAACAGAAACATTTATGTCCTTTGATAAATTTCTAATAGAAGGAAGCTTGTCATATGCCATAATATCCCCATTAATAATCTTCTCTTTTAAAGCTTTATATATCTTCTCATATAGGAAAGATTCATCATTTTTTAAATTTAAATACATCTGTACCTCTTTATTTTCTATATATTGTTGCTTTTATTAGTTACAGTTTAACATATAATTATAGGTAATTAAAGAAAGGAGAAAATTATGACTAGTAAAAATTTAAATGAAAGATATAAAAAAAGAGTAATAATGGACGTAATGAATGTTGAACAAGCAAAAATTGCAGAAAATTCAGGTGCAAGTGCTGTAATGGCTCTTGAAAGAGTTCCTGCAGATATACGTGTAGCTGGTGGTGTATCTAGGATGAGTGATCCTAAGATGATTGAAGAAATTATGAAAGCTGTCAAAATTCCAGTTATGGCGAAAGTAAGAATTGGGCACTTTGTTGAAGCTCAAATTCTTGAAGCTCTAGGAGTTGACTATATAGATGAGTCAGAAGTTTTAACAGTAGCAGATGACTATAACCATATTGATAAAACAAAGTTCAAAACTCCTTTTGTTTGTGGAGCAAGAAACATATCAGAAGCCTTAAGGAGAATTTCAGAAGGTGCTTCTATGATTAGAACAAAAGGAGAAGCAGGAACTGGTAATATAGTTCAAGCTGTAAGACACTTGAGAGAAATAAATAGAGAAATTGAAAGAATCTCAGTTCTTAATGATGATGAAATCTATTCTTATGCAAAAGACTTGGCAGTAGATGTTAATCTATTAAGATATGTAAGAGAACATAAAGAACTTCCTGTAGCAAATCTTTCTGCTGGTGGAGTTGCAACACCTGCTGATGCTGCCCTCATGATGCAATTAGGTGCATATGGCGTTTTTGTAGGAAGTGGTATTTTTAAATCTGGAAATCCAGAAAAGAGAGCAAAAGCTATAGTAAAAGCTGTAGAAAACTATGATAATCCCGAGATAATTCTTGAGATTTCAAAAGATTTGGGAGAAGCCATGGTTGGAATAAATGAAAATGAAATAAAAGAAATCTATGAAATGAGATAAATTTAAATCATAAATAATCCGAAAACTACTGCTATTATAAACTTAAAGTGTTTTTGAGGTTAAAAAAGGATCTGTGAATTGTTTACAGATCCAAATAACCTTTTTTTAAAAACTTTTAATTAATAAATATTCAACTAAAACAAGTGAATTTAAACAATTTATCAACTTATTTAGTTAGTAGCTCTTTAAGCCAAATTTCATCTTCAGGATCATTAGAATATCTTTTTTGGATATCCAATGATTTAATAGCCTTTATATCATCATCACTAAGTTCAAAATCAAATATATCTATATTTTCTTTTATCCTTGCAGGATGAGATGATTTTGGTATAACCATGGTTCCTCTTTCTATATGCCAACGCAAAACTATTTGGGCAGGTGTTTTATTATATTTATTAGAAAGATTCTTTATTACATCTTCTTCCAAAAGATTAGATCTTCCCCTAGCAAGAGGTGACCATGCCTGGTGGACAATTTTATTTTCTTTTAAAAACTCAAGCGTTTTAGAGTTTTGAAAATGAGGGCTTGATTCTAGTTGATCAAGAACTGGAGCTTCTCCTATTTTTAAAAGCTCTTTTAGTTGCTTTATTTCAAAATTACATACTCCAATAGATTTTACAATACCTTGCCTTTTATATTCTTCAAAAACCTTCCAAGCCTTATCATAATCCTTACCATACCAATGTAATAAAATAATATCTATATAATCTGTCTGCAAATTTTCAAGTGATTCATCTATAGATTTTTTTGTTAAGTCTTCTCCAAAATATGTTGGCCAAACCTTTGTTACAAGTTGATATTCTTCTCTTTTCTTATTGGAGTTTTTAAGCTCAGCCCCTATTATATCTTCATTATCATAAAATTTGGCTGTATCTATATATTCATAGCCAGACTCAAAGGCAGCTTCTATAACATTTGCCATCACTTTTCTTTCTGTTATTTTGTAAGTTCCTAAACCTATTTGAGGTATCTTTTTATTATCATTTAACTTAATATACTTCATATAAACCTCCTATTTTTATATATTACCCTTATTCTTATGTTATAATCAAAGTATGAAAACAGTAATTATTACAGGTTCGTCAAGAGGAATTGGTGAAGCTATAGCAAGAAAATTAAATAAATCTTATAAATTGGTCTTAACTTATAATAAAAGTGAAGAAAAAGCTATTAAGCTTATGGAAGAACTTAGACAGGACAATCCTTTTGTTATAGCTGTTAAATGTGATGTAAAAAAGAAAGAAGACATAAATAGACTATTTGATTTAGCTGAAAAAAACTTCAACAATGTTGATATACTCATTAACAATGCTGGAATTTCATACTTTGGACTAATACAAGATATGAAATATGAAAAATGGAGGGAACTTATAGATACAAATCTCTCTTCTATATTCCTTACTTCAAAAAGAGCTATTCCAAATATGATCAAAAATAAAGATGGGGTCATTATCAATATTTCATCTATATGGGGTGAGTTCGGATCAAGTATGGAAGTTGCTTATTCAGCGTCGAAGGGAGGTATAAATGCTTTTACTAAAGCTCTTTCAAAAGAACTTATACCATCAAATATAAGGGTAAACGCCATAGCTCCTGGTATAGTTGATACAGACATGACAAAAAATGACCTTACATATGAGGATATATTATATCTTAAAGAAGATTTAATCCAAAAAAGATTTGCAAATTCAGAAGAAGTTGCAAATCTTATAGAATTTTTAATATCAGATAAAGGAGCTTATATTACTGGCTCTATTTTTGATATTAATGGTGGATTTTATTAATTTCCTCAAATTCTTTAAAGTTATACCAGTATATATATAACTTTGAAACTTTTTTAGATAAGGCTTTTTCGATAGCTTCTTTATATATTTGAAGTTGTCTATCATAAAAGCCTTCTCTTTTTATAGTGTCAGTTTTAAAATCTATAAGTATAACGTCGTCCTTTTCAAACATCATATCTATCTGACCATTTACATAAAAGTCAAAATATTTCATAAGAAAAGATTCTTCTTTCTTTATATTTATATCTTTCTTTATAAGATCTTTTATTATTTTTGAATTGTAAAAAGCCAAAATCTTATCAATTTCTATATAAGCTAAATAATCTTTTTTGATTTTTCCCAAATTTACCAACTTATTTAGCTGTTCTTTAACTTCATTCTCACTGTAAACTTTCACTTCTAGTTCTTGAAAAACTTTATGAATTAAAGATCCCTTATCTGTTGGAGTTAGTTTAATCTTATCATCAATAAAAGATGGTTTTCTAAAATCCAATTCAATCTCCTTTATATCAAAAGATGATTTTTCATACCCTTCACTAGATTTATCAAAATCTTTAGCAATTTCTGTTACTGATTTTTTCAAAGATCTATTAGTTTCATCAAGTTTAGGATAAGTAAAATCGTGGATTTTTTTAAGATCCTTATAAATATTTTCATCAATTGATTTTGAATCTATGAAATCATCTACAGACAAGTATTCTTTTTCTATACCCTTAATCTCTTCGTTTATATAAGAAATTTCTAAAGAACCTCCTGAAAAGCAATCTGTTGTAAAATCCTTATCAATAAACTCACCCATAATCTTATCTTCCATAAGAATTTTTATAATCCAATCCATATAGGAATTCAAATCTAGAAGAGAATCTTTACTATCAAGTTTTAATAGGCTGTCTTCATCCAAATCTTTTTTACCAACTATTATAAGTTTTCTTTCACAACGAGTTAGGGCTACATATAACACTCTCATTTCTTCTCTTTTATCAGAAAGCTTCGACTTTTCAAGTATTAAATCTCTTCTTATTGATGAGATTTTAACCTTATTAGTCCAATCAGCTACATTTATTCCTATTCCTAAATCCTTATCTAATAGTAAATCTTCTTTGCTATTTTGGGTATTAAATCTTTTAGCTGAATCTGCAAGAATTACAACCTTAAACTCAAGACCCTTTGACTTGTGTATTGTCATAATTCTTACAAGATCTTCTTCATCTGATAAATCTCTTGAACTTTGAAGATTTCCTTTATTTTGTCCTTTAAGATTATCTACATATGATAAAAATCCAAATAATGAATTATCATTAGTCTTATCATAATCATCCATTAGTTCTATAAAAGCCTCTATATTTTTTACCCTTTCATCACCCCTATCTCTTGCCTTAAGAAAATCATATAGTCCTGATTTTTCAAAAATAGTATTAGCAAAATCAAAAAGGTTTGATAAAGATAATATATAGGTAAAGTCTGTAAAGATTGTTAAAAAATCCGAAATCTTTAAGGCAATTTCATCATCAAACATTTCATGATAGGATTCAAAAGCCTTATAAAATTCTCTTCCCTCACCTTTTAGCCTTATAAGAGATAAATCATCTTCACTAAAGTTAAATATCTCACTTCTAAGTATAGCTAAAAGGGTTATATCATCCTTTGGGTTTGCTATATATTTTAATATATTAATAAAGAAATCAACTTCTATTGTGTTAAATGATATTTTAGATATATCAGATACAAAAGGTATAGACGCTTTTTTTAGCTCATTTTCAATTAGATAGGACTTTGATGATGACCTAAGTAAGATTGCTATATCTCTATATTCGATTCCAGATTTTATAAGATTTTCTATCTCATTTACTATATATGTTTCTTCTTTTATATTTTTATTTAATGCTCTTATAGAAACCTTAGGATATGGATCGTCAAATTTATTGTGAGGATTTAACCTATGATTATCATCTTTGTAGGCTATATTTGATAAATCTTTTGTCATTAGCCTATCAAATATATAGTTATTAAAATCGATTATATCCTTATCAGTTCTAAAGTTTTTAGATAAGTTTATCCTTGTAGATTTTGAATCTTTCTCATATAAGTCAAGTTTTTCTAAGAACAATTCTGGTCTTGCATTTCTAAAGCCATAAATTGACTGCTTAACATCTCCTACAAAAAACAAATTGTTATCTCCTTTAATTTTATCAACTATATAATTTTGTATATCATTTGAATCTTGGTACTCATCAAAGAATATATATTTAAACTCAGATTTAAGTTTATTTCTTAAACCTTCATTTTCTAATAAATTTATAAATTCATGCTCCATATCAGAAAAATCCAAATAATTTTTCTCTCTTTTTTTTCTTTTGTATATCTTCGAAAAATCTTTTACTAGTCTATTTATCTCTTTTAGTAATCTCTCTTCTAAAGGATTAAAAAATGACCTTGTAATAGAATCTGTATTTTTAATCATTTCCTTTAAAGCATTATAATCATCCTTATATGAATTCTTTTTTTGCTTTATATAGGAGTTATTATAAGGATCATCTGCTTTTGACTTTGTTACCATACGTGCTAGCGAATTATCAAATAAATTAACCACTCTATCCCAATTGCCATCATTTATATGAGTTAATATTTTTTCAAATAATTTCCTATCTTCTTCAATCATTGAAATATACTTATCTCTCATAGCCCTATCTATTATATAAGTCTCAAGGACTATGGCTTTTTTAAGTAAATCTTTTACCTTTTTCTCTATGAATTCAGTAAATTTATTAAAATCATTATCTATATTTAGCTTTTCATCAAGCCAATTTTCTGGATTAATTTGACTTTGGCTAAAATCATAGACTTTTTCTATTACATATTTAGCATCTTCATCATTACGACTTTTAGCAAAATTATGTAAATATTGCCTAAATGAATCATAATCTTTGGCATAATTTTCTTCAAATAATTCATCTACTGCATCTTTTCTTAATATAGCTTCTTGTGAATCGCTTGCTATCTTAAAGCTAGGAGATAGTTTATCTACTAGATAAAAATTCTCCCTTAACATATCAGCACAAAAAGCATGAAGAGTTTTTATATAAGCATCATTTAATGATCTAATCTGCTCTTTTATAAAAGACCTATCAAAATTTTCTTTATTTAAAAGTTCATTTAATTTAAGTCTTATCCTATCTTTCATCTCAACTGAAGCCTTGTTGGTAAAGGTAACTATAATCATCTCCTTAATTGAGATTTTTTCTTCAAGCATAAGTCCTACTACCCTATCAACTAAAACTCTCGTTTTACCACTTCCTGCAGCAGCCGAAACAATTATATTTTTACCTCTTTCATTAATGGCTAAGGCTTGATCTTTTGTAGGATTGAACTTACTCATTATCGAGCTCCTTTTTTATATCTTTAATACTTAAGTTCTTATCTATATCCTTAAATTTGTCTTGATCTATACTATAGTCGAATTTACAAATAGATCTATATGGACAAATCTGACATTCATAAGTAGATTCATTTATCCTTATAGGATTTAGGGCTATATTTCCACTTTTAATTTCTATTATATAATTTGAAATAAGTTTTTTAATAAACCTTTCAAGAACTTCTTCTTCCTCTACAGTAAATATATTTTTTGCTCCTCTTTGAATTTTAAATATATCTGAATTTTTCCCATCATAATCTGTATCAAGAAGTTTTAAAACTTCTTCATTTATCTTAATTATAAGTCCATTCATTTTAAGTTTATCATTATAAATTTTTTCTATATTTTCTTTATCATAACTTGACTTAAGACTTTTGACCTCATCTTTTAGAGGAAGATAAAAGCTTGCTACAGGTTTTAAATAATCTTTACTTTTCTCTGAAATTTTTCCCTTTACAGAAATCATATATACAAACAATTGAAGTTCAATTCCATTAAGGATATTTTCAATTTTTATATCTTTTGAACCAGTTTTGTAGTCTATTATTCTTATATAGTCGCCATACTTATCTATTCTGTCTATTCTTCCTTCAAGATAATTTTTACCATCTACATAGACTTCTGGGTAGGCTTGATTTTTTCCATACTTTTCTTCAACAGTATCTATCTTAAATTCACCTTGTTTAATTTGTTCTAGTATTTTTTTAGATGAATTCTTACTAGATTCATATATATTTGATAGAATAAATTTGTTTTTATTATCACTTGCCCTAACCTTATCAAGTGAAAGCTTAATGGATTGCTTAAAGTTATCTTCTACAAGCTTATCTAAACTTTCCTTATCTATCTTATCTATATCTTCATTTATAAGTTTTCTAGAAATCTTCTCCATATTATAATGAACTATGTTACCAAGTTCCATATAGTCAATATCTAAGCTTTCTAAGTCTCTTGCTTTAAGTCCATAATTTACAAAATACTTATAAGGACACTTGGCATATGCTTCTATTTCTGATACAGTGAACTTATTTTTATTATATAAATTAAATGCTATATTTTTATTTAAGATCTTTTTATCTTTACTATAATTAAAGCCCTTTAAAAATAAGCCATAAGATCTTGTTTTGGCATCATTGTAAATTTTATCTTCCTTTGAATCTTTTTTAAATTTTAGATAGGTTCTTGTTATATTTTTCTCATCATCCTTTATTTTTTCATTTCTTTTAACCTTCCACAGATTTGCATAAGAAAACTCATCAAGCTTATCTTTTGAATACTTCAATAGGTCATATCTTTGGCCTGTTATTTTTCTTATACTTGCTTTTGGAAAAATCTGTATGATATCAGCAAGACTTGATGAAATATTCATAGCTTCATTTGACTTATTTATGAGAGAATAAGAAAAGAAAATTTTCTTAGATGTAGTTATCATCCTCAATAAATTAAGTAATTTCTTATCATCCTTATTGTCTTCATATATTTTAAGATTTATATTTTCATTTTTTAGTTGATTTTTTTCTTTTTCAGAAATTAAAGTATATGAATTGTTAGAATTTGGAAAATATAGGTCATTCATACCAATAAAGATTTTAATATCCCTATCATTGATTCTATCTTTATCAAAATCCCCAATTAATACTTGATCTATGGCAGGTGGAATGATTGATATTGTAGTATTTTCACAAGCTTTTTCTATAAGCTTATATATCATATTTAAACTAATCATACCTTCACCTAAAATAGCTACAACTTGCTCTAATATAGTCATAAACTTATTCCATATTTGACTATTTTCTTCATATATAGAAAGATCTTTTTCTTTAATATTGTCTTGATAATGTCTAAATCCATTTTTTATAAGATTGTTGTCGAGTGTATAATATATAAGATTTACAAGTTCACTTGCCTTATGTATGTCTTTCCTATACTCATAAAGTGGTTTTATAAGCTCAACTATTGATTTTCTAATAGAATTTACAGCTAAAAGTTCTTTTTGCTTCTCATCTTTAAGCTCTTTTTTCCCTTCATAATATTCTTCATCAAGTTCAAAATACTTGTCTTCGAAAATCATAGAACCTTTTATTTTTCTCTCACTCATATAATTTTGAAAGCTAATTACTCTTTGAAGGGAATTTTCTCCAAAATCTAGCAAACCACTTCTAATAAAGCTTTCTAAATCTTCTTTTCTAAAGTTAAAGACGATTATCCTAAGTAAAGATAGCCAAGTTTTGAGAACAGAATTTTCTGTCATTTTTTTAGACTTGTCTATAAATATAGCTATATTAAGCCTATCAAAAATTCTTTTTATAATATTTTCATACTCACTGGCATTTGCCATTACTATGGCTATTGATGAAAAAGAAGTTCCTTCTCTTATTAGTTTTTCTATAATTAAACCTGCATTTTCGACTTCATTTGTTGATGAAATAGACTCGAGAAAATATATATTTTGAGGCTCTTTAGGATAAATTTTTGGCCTATATTTTTCAAAATTTTCATAAAGATGTTTTATATCTTCAAAAGAATCTCTTTTATTTATTGGTATAATCCTTATCTTATCAAGTTCTTTTAATCTTTCTATGAAATTAAATCCTTGATCAAATATGGACAAGTCATTTGACATATTATTTTCATAATATTCCTTATCTACAGATATAGATACACTTATTTTTGCTCCTATTTTTATTAATTCCTTAATAAAATCAAGTCTTAAATCAGATAATAAATCAAACTTATCAAAATAAAAATTAGTGTTTTTTAAAAATTCACAATTTTTAATATTTTCCTTTATAAAAGATAACTCATCTTCACTATCAAGATAAGTTTTTTTAATCTTCTCACAGTATTTGTCATAAATAAGCTTAATTTCCTTAAATTTAAGTCTTGTCATAGAGTCTATATTGTCATTTTCTTCTATTGATTTAAAAAAATCATCATCAAAATAGTATTCCTTGATATTTGAAAAAAATTCAGATAACTCATTTACAAAATCTACATCATCAGCTTTATTAGAAAAAAGTTTTAGCTTATCATCTAATTTGTATAAAATAGATGTAATAATAATTGTCTTAGATGTTTTACTCAAGCTCTCTTTTTTATTTATAGTAAGTCTTTGTTTTAAGTAAGTAATTAAAGACTTAAATGATAAAACCTTAGCATCCATAACAGCATTAAATTTTATGCTATTTATAAAATCCATATCACTTTCAAGAGTATATTGTTCTGGAACTATTAAAAAAGATTTTTCCTTATTTTCTAGTTTATTTTCTATTTCCTTATATATATAAAGTGAATTTTCTTCTGGAAATTTACTCATAATTATATTAATCATACAATGACCTCCAAACTTGAACCATCAGTTTTTGAGTATGTGACTTCAATTTTTGCATCAATTGCATCTTTTAATTCCTTAACATGGGAAATTAGACCTATAAATTTATTGTTATAAGATAGTTTTTCTATAGTTCTTATAGTCTTATCTAAATAATCATCAGACAATGTTCCGAAACCTTCATCTATAAATAAAGTATCTATTTTAATACCACCATTTTCTTGACTAATAGCATCTGATAGACCAAGGGCTAAGCAAAGTGATGCAATAAAACTTTCTCCACCAGAAAGTGAAGCTTCGCTCCTAAGTTTTCCAGTATTGGCATCTAATATTTCTATATCAAGACCAAAGTTTTTTCTTTTGTCAGAACTTTCAGTTTTTCTTTTCATAATGAATTGTCCATCAGTCATATCTTTAAGCCTAATATTTGCATAATGTAAAATTTTTCTAAAATAATTAGTAAGGACAAATGTTTCAAGATTAAGTTTTTCTACACCTTTTTTCTTAGACAATGAACCATCGCATATCTTTGATAACTTATACAAAATTGCATCTTCTTTATGAAGTTCATTTAGGTTTCTATCTATACTTTCTATTTGATCTTTAGTATTAGATAATTTAGATAATCTTAGTTTTAAGTCAAATATTTTATCATCTATTTTTTTAACATTACTTTTTAATAAACTTATCCTATCTAAAACAATATTTAAATCAATTGGTTCCTTATCTTTATATTGCTCCAAACTTTCAATTTTTATTTCAATAGTTTTAAGCTTATTAAAGTATTCCTCAATTTCATCTTTTTTAGATAAATATTCTTTAGCCTTACTAAGTACTAATAAAAACTCCTTCTTACTTTCAAAGTGTTTATTCAATTTCTCCTTAAATTCCCCCTCTTGTAAGTCTCTTCTTTTTTTATTTTCCTCTATAAAACTATCATATGTTTTATCTAAAGAGATTAATGATTCATATTCTTTATCTATTGCATAAAGTTTTTCCTCATAATCTTTAATCATTTTTTCATCTTGCTCTAGTAAATATTTTTCTTTTTTTGATTTTTCTAAAATCTCATCATTATTATAAATCCCTAATTCCTCTTTTTTTATATCATATTTTTGCTCAAGTTTTTCAATATCATCAAAATTTTTAAATCTTAAAAGCTCTTTTTTATAAGAATCTATTTCTTCATTTAAGTCATTTAATTTTTTATCTAAGATTTCTTTCTCATCACTTATAGCTTTTGACTTCTCTCTTGCTTCCTTTATTTCATCTTTTAATTTGTCTAGATTTTTATCTAATTCTATTTGTCTTCCTTTATAAAAGTTAGATTCTTTTAGGTCATAATTTATAGAAAACTTTCTATTTTTTTCATATTCTATATTGTTTCTAATACTTATATATTCCTCATTTATCTTATCAAAGTCTAAATCTTCTATATCTAGAAAGGTAATCTTTTCATAGTGGATACTTCCACAGACTGGGCAGACTCCCCTTTCATCAATCTCTTTTCTAAAAGTATTAATTATTTTGTTTCTTCTTATGTTTTTAGCTTTTTTAAGTAAGCTTTTAGACTTTTCTAAGTCTTTAGATAAGTCTACAATATTTTTTTTAGATATATTAAATTCTTCAATTTTTTTATCATTTTCTACAGAAAGATTATATAAATTTTTATTTTCATGATTTATCTTATTTGCTTTAAGTCCCTTATCATTTAATTCTTGAATTTTATCATTAAGCTTAATTATAATATCTGATTTTTCATTGATTTTATCTTTAAGTAAATTTCTTTCTTCATCTTTTTTTTCTATCAAGGATTTTAATTCTTTCGATTTTTCAAAGTCTTTTTTAAATTTATTTACTTCATCTGCTAATATTTTTAATTCATCAAAGTCTTTTAATATCTCATTAGCCTTTAAAATATTTTCTCTTTTTTTACCAAGTGATGATTTTACTTTATCTATCTCATCTTTTTCATTATCCAAAGACTCTTTTGATATTTTTAAATACTCTAATTTTTTTCTATTTTGAGATTTTTTCTCATCATATGTTTTAATATTTTTCTTACTTTCACACAAGTTTTTGTAGTAAGGATAAAGCATATCTGCTTTTTGACTTAAGTACAATTTTTCTTTTCTTTCTAAGAAATCTTCTTTTTTTATTAATAGTTTACTTTTATCATTTTTTAAGTTATTAAGATTTTTAATTTGATCATTTTGATTTTTGTATAAACTATATTCTTTGTTTTTATCTTCAAGATTAATATTTACCTTATTTTTTTCAATTTCTATTTTAGATAATTTTTCTCTTGCTTTTTTACTATAATTATCTATAATATCATAGATTATCTTAAAGTCTTTAAGCTCTATTTGCTCATCAGTAATTATATCATCAAGAAATTCATTTTTTCTTATTTCTATTTTCAAACTTTTTGATATGTTATCAAGGTTTTTTTTAGAGTCCCTACTTTTTTTCTTTAATAATTCTTCTATATCTTTATAGATATTAGTTCTAAATATTTTTGATAAAAGTTCCGCCTTATCATCAGATGAGGATTTTAAAAACTTTGAGAATTCTCCTTGGGCAAGAATCATGACCCTATTTAATTGATTGTTATCAAGGCCAATAATTTCTTTTATAAGCCTATCAACATCATTTATCTTATCAGCTAATAGTATTTCCTTACTATCTTTATATTCATACAATTGTGCACTATGTTTTACACTTACATTATGTCTTGTCTTTTTGGCTATTTGATTTGGAATTCTTTTTACCCTATAAAGTTTTCTATCTATTTCAAATTTCAAATCTACATAAGTTTCTTTATCATTGCCACTTAAAAAATCACTTCTTATATCTTTTTTATCAAAACCTTCTCTTTGAATTTCTCCAAATAAGGCAAAACTAATAGCATCAAAAATTGAAGTTTTTCCACTACCAGTATCTCCTGATATTAGAAATATCTTTGAATCATATAGCTTTGTAAAATCTATAGAAGTTTTATTCTTGTATGTCATAAAACCATACATTTCTAAACTTATAGGCTTCATTCTAGCACCCTTTTTAGTATACTTTCTTCATTTTCCGGCATTTTCTCATCCATTTTAAATTCATAAAATTTCTTAATTATTTCAAGAGTTGATAAATTTTTGATATCTATATCAATTTTGTCACTTATATCTAGGTTTTGATCATATTGATATTTTATACTAACAGCATTTGGAAATTTAAGCTTTAACTTTGCCATCGGTGAATCAATTGGGTTTTTATCCTTTAAGATAAATTGTATATAATCATTTGAATCTTTCATTTTTAAGATTTTCTCAAAATAATTATCTATTACTCTAAAATCATTTAAAGCTTTAATCTCTATTTCTTTTATCTTTAGATTATCATTTAAGTCTATTATACTCACAGTTTTTCTTTGATTTACTTCTGAAAAAGAATACTTCATAAAACTTCCAGAATATCTTATTTTTTCATCTAGAACAAAGTGCTTTCTATGGAGGTGTCCTAATGCTACATAGTCAAATTTCATAAATAAATGAGCATCCATTGCATCATTTCCACCAATGCTTAAGGGTTTTTCTCCCTCTTGTATTTCTAATGTATCTTCATTTGCACTTTCATTAGCATAACAATGGCTTATAAGAACATTTCTATCCTCATAATCAATATCTTTAAGTAGTATCTTATATAAGTCATTAAAACTTTCTATATTTGGATCTATTTCACTTCTTGCACGAGCAAGGGATATAAATGGTATAGGATAGAAATTAATAGTACCAAATGAATCTTCAAAACTAATTTTGTTAAAAAAACTGTCTCCATAAACAAAATAATTTGATTTTTCAAAAAAACTCTTAGAAATTTCTAACCTTTTTCCTGAATCATGATTGCCTGCTATAGCAATTACTTTCTTTTTAAATTTGAAAACAAGACTATTTATAAAGTCATCATAAACTTTCATAGCTTCATTTTTTGGAATGGATGTATCAAAAATATCTCCTGCAATGATAATTAAATCTACATTTTCTCTTTTAACAATATCAAGAATCTGATCCAATCCATACTTTTGCTCCTCAAGTAGAGAGTAATTTCCAATCATTTTACCTATATGAAGATCTGATAAGTGAAGAATTCTCATTAATTTTCCCTCACAAAAATAAGTTCATCTTTTGTTGAGTTATATTGATCATAAATATAGTCATCTATCTGAATCTTTTTAATATCTTCAATATCACTTATTTTTTCATTAATAAGATATTTCAACATCTTTCCACGCATTTGCTTTGTATAAGATACTATTGACCTTATCTTGCCATTTCTATTCTCTTTAAATGTTAAGGTCAGAAGGATTTGCCCTTTTTTTAGATATTTTCTTAATAGAGAGGAATATTCTTTGCTGGCAAGATTAATTATATAGTCTTCATCTTCATATACTTTTTTATAAATCTTATCAGCCCAAAATCCATGCATATCTAATTTTTTAGAATCCATGTAGAGCCTATAATCACTTATACCTGTAAAGGGTCTGCATAAACCATAAAGTGCTGATATTATATAAACGTGATTATTTAAATAATCTAGATCATTAAAATCTTCTTTATTAAATTGCTTAAAAACTAAACCATCATAGGAAAAAAGAGCTGGATTTTTTAAATTATCAAAATCAAACTCCTTATAGTCATAATATGCCTTTATAGCAAGCTCATCGTTGCAAGAAAACATATTGGCAAGATCCGAAATACTATATTGTCTCATCATTTCTACAAGCTCTCTTGTCTCTCTTTCAAATATTAAATCTTCTGTTTTTTCTCTATCATATTGTATAAACCTTTTTGCAGGTGAAATTATAATCTTCATATCTAACCTTTCTATTTATCTCTTTTAATAATTATAACATAGAAAAATAAGCACAAAAAAAGAGTCAATGCATATTGTAAATTTCTATCTTTGCAATATTACACGTTTCTCTTAGATAATTTGCTAACAAACTTACTTTCTCATTAAGATCAAACTATCTTAGAGAGACTTGTAATTGATTTTGCAAAGATTAATTCAATTTGCATCAACCCATCTTTTTGAATTTTTGGATTATTAAAGAAAGTACCATTCCAATTACTGCTATAACAACTATAGCCCCTCCTGGCTTTATTCCTAGATAAAAACTTGCTGATATACCTAACATCATATAAATTATTGCTATAATTATAGACTTTATAAAAGTTTCCTTATATGATTTTGATATCATAAGTGAACTTGCAACAGGTAAAACCATTAAAGATGATATCATCAAAGCTCCTACTGTTTTTGCTGAAATAGCAACCGTTATTGCAGTTAAAAATGTAAATATAGATGATACCAGTTTTGAATTAACTCCAGAAAGTCTCGCCATTAAAGGACTAATAGAATTATAAAGAAGTGGATAATAAAGGTAAAGACTAAATAATAATACTAGTAAAAAAATCACGCTTACTATAATTAAATCTTCCTTAGATACACTTGTTATTGAACCAAATAAAAATGATTCAAAACTCGTTCCACCAGGTGTAAAATCCGACATAATAGCTGCAAGTCCTATACCAAGACTCATTATAATTGCTGTTGCCATATCTCCAAAACTATTAAATTTTTTCCTTATTAACTCAATTGCAAAACTTGCTATAATACATATTAATACAGATGTAAATATAGGATTTATACCAATTATAAGTCCTAGGGCAACCCCTGCAAGTGATGAGTGAGAAAGAGCATCACCTATCATTGATGTCCTTCTATTTATCATCACAATACCAATCATAGGTATTATTATAGAAAGCATTAGTCCTACAAGTAGGGCTCTTTGCATAAATGCATAACTAAGCATCTACTATCCTTCCATTCTTAAGTCTAATTTCTCTTTTTGAAAAATCTCTTACAATATCCATCTCATGACTTATCATAAGAATTGTGATATTGTGTTTGTCATTTAAGTGTGTTAGAAGCTTTAAAAATTTTCTTTTAGATTTTTCATCAACCCCAACTGTAGGCTCATCTAAAAGAAGTACTTTTGGATCATTGACCATAGCTCTAGCTATCATAACTTTTTGAGCCTGTCCTCCTGAAAGCTTGTTAAAGGGCTCATCTATCAAATTCCCTATATTTAAAATATCGAAAATATCATCTACCTTTTCAAAGCACTTTTTACTTGGTCTATTAAAAATATTGAACTTATTATATAAGTTTAATACTACATATTCCCTGCTAGTTATGGGAAAGGACAATTTACTGGAATCATTGATTTGGGGTACATAACCAATTTTTGTATAGTCATTAAAGTCTTCTATAGCTTCTCCAAACAACTTAATCTCTCCAGATTTCTTTTTTAAATCATTTAATAGCAATTTTATTAAAGTAGATTTTCCCGATCCATTTTCACCTTGAATCGTCAAAAAATCTCCCTGATAAAGGTCAAAACTTAACCCTTTAAGGATATCTTCCTTATTATAGGAAAAATATAAGTCTTTAACTTCTACCTCTTTCATTTATTCTAGACTGCTTTCTATTAATTCGAGATTTTCTTTAAGTAATTCTTGAAGAGTTTTATTTTCTTTCAAATCTTCATCATTAGCATATTCTATAGTGTTTATAGGCTTTATATCAATAGATAATTCATCGGCAAGAGTTTTTACATTTTTATCAGAACCACCTTTTTCATAAAATACAACACTTATATTATTATCCTTAATGTAGTCTATAGCTTTTTTCATAGTATTAGCATCTGTTTCATTAGTAGATGTAATTGAAGTTAAGGCAATTTGTTCGAGATTATAATCTCTTGCAAGGTATGAGAAAGCTTCATGGTCAACTAAAATCTTTCTATTCTTCTTATTTTTTAATAAGTCACTATACTTACTGTCAATTTCTTCAAGTTCTTTTTTTATTTTTTCAAAGTTTTCTTGGTAATATTCTTTGTTAGTTGAATCTATTTCTCCTAATTTATTAGCTATATTATTAGCTTGAATTATTACATTCTTAGGAGACAACCAAATGTGTGGATCGTATAAACCATGCTCATGATGATCCCCTTCTTCATGGTGATCATGTTTATCCTCATCTTCATGATTATCGTGTTTATCTTCATGGTGATGGTCATCTTCTTCTGATTTTATTAAATCAACACCTTTTGATGAGTCTAAAATTTCTACATCTACTGAATTTCTCACACTATCTGCCCATGATTCCAAACCTGCTCCGTTTAAGATAAGAAGCTTTGCACCTGAAAGTTTTGCCATTTCTTTTGCTGATGGTTCAAAATCATGAACTTCTGTATTAAGATTAGTAAAAGATTCTACATTATACTTATCCCCTGCAATTTGTTTTGTTAAATTATATATAGGATAAAAAGATGCATAAATAGTTTCTTTGTTTTCACTTTTATTTACTTCATTTGAATTTATTTTATCTTTCGTTTCATTTTTTGCACACCCTGTTATAAATACACAAAGCACTAACAAGATACCTAGTAATTTTCTTTTCATATAACCTCCTTCTTGCAAATCATTTGCAGTGAATATTATATTATTATTTTATTTTTTGTCAATATGGTATATTATTAAAATAGAGGTGAAAATGGTGAATATAGAAGAAATACTAAGAGACAAGAAGTTGAGAGTTACCAAAAAAAGAATATTAATTTTAGAAATTATTATTGCAAATGAAGAACCTGTTTCTGCTGAAGAAATTTTTGATATATGTAAAAAAAAGAATAAAAATCTAGATCTATCAACTATTTATAGAAATCTAAATACAATGGCTGATGAAAATCTTCTATTAAAAAATACAAATTCAGACGGTATATCATATTTTCAATTAAATGATATTAACCATAAACACTTCATAACTTGCATAAGTTGTAATAGGAGGTTTATTTTAGATAATTGTCCTATACATAATATAGAAGACGAAATAGAATCAGAAACAGGCTTTTTGATAAAAGGACACAATTTTGAATTTACAGGAATATGTCCTGATTGCCAAAAAAAGCTCAAAAAAAATTAGGCCAGATGGCCTCAGATTGTCGACAAAGAGATTGTGTAAAGCACCAACAGAAGAACTAGTCTTAACAAACCTAGACATATTTGAAGATAAGTGATGTAAAAAGTATCCTATGTGTGTAAATTCATGGCAAAACAATTGGACTTAAACTTCTAACCTACTTCAAATACCCAGAAGGAATAAGAAAATTAATACATACAACAAAGACAAAGGAAAACTTCAATAGACAACTAAGAAAAGTAACTAAAAATAAAACAATATTTCCAAATGACTGCGCACTACAAAAAAGCTTGTACCTTGCAATGGTAGATGCCTCAAGCAAATGGGCAAGTAGAATTTGTGGCTGGGATCAAATCTTATCCCAATTATCAATATTTTTTGAAGGGAGGTTTTAAAAACAGGTAAAAAAACTATAAAATCAGCTGCAAATTTTCATGAAAATTTGACAGTTTGTTAAGTTCATATAAAATTAAGATAGGCTCCATTCCTATAGGAATGAACATCTATTGATACACAAAACTATTTACAGACCCACTCAGTATAATTTTTTGTCAAATAAATCAGTTCTTAACTCATCCAAAGACTCATATGACCTTCTATTTGTACATTCCTTCTTCAAAAACTTAAAGAAAGACTCACAAAACAGTATTATCATAATGATATCCCTTTTTAGAAAAAGAAGCTGTAATGCTTAATTCATCAAGTAAATTTTTAAAATCATGCCCGTATATTGGCTACCTTGGTCAGAATGAAAGATAAGATTTTCAGGATTACCACTTCTTATAAAGGCAGACTTAAGAGTATCACAAACAAGACTTGATTTTATAGAAAAATCAAGCTTCTAGGAAACTACACTCCTAGAAAACAAGTCAATAATAACACAAAGATAAGCATGCCTTCCATTAACTTTAAGATAGGTAATATCTAAAACCCAAACACAATTAGGCATACTGGAAGAAAAATCTTGTTTAACTAAATTTTATCTAGAAGCACTATCATTTACACTAACCCTTCTATTAGACTCAGGAGCATAAAAATGCTTGTAATAAGTAGACCCATTAACATTTAAAACCCTACAAAGAGTAGATAATTTATGCTCAAACCTAAGAGTGTGAATAGCATTTAATCGTTCTTTGAATATGGCAATGGCTTTTTTTAAAATTAAATTTTTTTCTCTAAGATAGCATTTCTTTTTTGCAATACTTTAATTTGCTTAGCAGTAAAAACCTCGCCAGTCTCAGTAGAAACACTAGCATACAGCTTAGTACATTTAGCAACGGTAGAAACTGAAACACCATACTCTCTAGCGAGAGAATTAATGGAGCGACCATTCTCATGAAGAGAAACAATGGACATTTTAAAATCTTCATCATAACGTTTAATAGTCCTAAAAGACCTCCTAACAATACAATAAAATATTTCGCATCATTTGTCTAGACAAATGACCTACAGTTCTATTTATTTGTCTACTTTTTTGACTATGTTCCATGTGTTTTGCATACATTGATACTATTTGATTTTCTATGTTGAAAATATCTTTTTCATATTTCCTTAAAGTCTATGGTTTAAAACTTCCTTCTCTATCTCGTGGAATAGATATATCTATGTTGCCATATGATGACCTAACTCTTTTCTTGCTGGAACCATTTCTTGTTTTTATACTTAGTGTTTTTTGACGGTATTTATAGTATATATGCTCATCAAGTTAGGACTTTAATATTTCCTTCCATTGTGCTATCTAAAAGTTCTTTAGGTTCTTGTTGAATATCTTGTATATTTTGGGATTGATATTCTTAAATTAATATTTTCGCTATTTTACTTACTCTTGTTTATGGTCTTTTTCTTGGCATAAAAATTCCTCCTGATTAGCTTTTCTTTATCCCAATCAGGAGGTCTATATACACAAAATTTTACACAGTCTCCTAGAATTTCACTTCTAACTCATTATAAATTTATCTATACTATGAAAGCATTAAAAACCTATTTTTATGTTCTTTTATTAAATTTCTCTTTATCGAAATTTCCTACAGTATTTGCAACTATTATTGTACCTGCAGCATCTCCTGTGATATTAATAGCTGTCCTTGCCATATCAAGAATTCTATCTATACCCATAATCATTGCTATACCTTCAACTGGAAGTCCTACTGAAGTAAGTACCATTGAAAGTGTTACTAGACCAACTGATGGTATACCAGCTGTACCAACTGATGCTATAGTTGCTGTTAATATTACTGTTAAAAAGTCATTTAAACTTAAGTTAATTCCATAAGCATTTGCTATAAATACAACAGCTACACCTTGCATTATTGCTGTACCATCCATATTTACTGTAGCTCCTAATGGGATAGTAAATGATGATATTTTTTTATCTACACCTATGTCTTCTAAGGTTTGTATATTTATTGGTACAGTTGCATTAGATGAAGCTGTAGAAAAAGCAAAGGTCATTACTGGAAAGTACCTTTTCAAGAAAACAAAAGGATTTATTCTTACAAAAACGGTAAGTAATAATAAATAGACTACAAAAAGCTGGAATCCTAAACCTAATATAACTGACGCCATATAGGATAACATGGATAAGATTACATCATATCCTAAATTTGCAAAAGTTCTTGCAATAAGGAAAAATACGCCTATTGGAGCAATTTTCATAACTGCCATGGTCATGCTCATCATAAGATCATTCATTTCAGTTATAATATTTCCTAAAGTTTCCATCCTATCTTCCATTCCAGCTATCAAAAGTCCGACTATAACTGCAAATATTATTATTTGTAGCATGTTTCCCTTTGCTAAGGCTTCTATTGGATTGGTTGGAATCATATTAAGAATTGTATCTTTCATTGAAGTTTTCTCAGCTGTCTCCATTGCAAATTCATTTGATCCAAGACTCATATTCATTCCCTTACCAGGTCCAATTATTGATGCTATAATTAATGCAATAACTATAGCCAAAGCTGTGGTTAATAGATAAAATGATACTATTCTTATACCAACCTTACCTAAAGTCTTCGTATCTCCCATATTTCTACAACCATCTGCGATTGAGAAAAATACTAGAGGGACAACAAGCATTTGCATAGCCCTTATAAACATTTGTCCAATCACATAAAAGACCCCTTCAATTAGGATGTCATCTTTGATATGTCCTGCTGGTACAAAGTAGTGCATTATAATTCCTAGTATCATACCAGATATAAGTGCTATAAATATTTTTGAAGTAAGACCTGTTTTTTTATTTACTTTACGCTCCATAGCCGTACTCCTTTCTTAGATAGTCTTCTAGGGCATCTTCCCAAGATTTAAAAGTATTTTTACCTAGTAAGTCTAGTAAGTAATTATCCATCCCCCTAAAAGCAGGTTCAAATTCTACCCTATCACTATCCCTAATTTCTTCAATTTCTGCTTCTATCTTTGTAAAATCTATTATTTTTTGGGCAAAAGTTTTAAAAGAACAAGTTCCTCCACATGAAGCGTGATATATTCCATAAGCATTTGTACCCATTATGGATAATAAAAATTTCGTAAGTTCGTAAGTGGAAGTTGGTGATCCATATCTTGATTTAGGAACTTTAACAAGACCACTTTTGGCTTGTTCAATAATTTTTTCAACTAAGTTATTTTCTCTAGAATAAAGTCTTGATACTCTAACTATGAAATAACTATTAGCAAATGTTTTTACAAACTCTTCACCCAAATATTTACTTTTTCCATAAACTGTTTTTGGCTTTGGTGTATCAATTTCCTTATATGGATGAATTGTTTCTCCATCAAATACATCGGCTGTCGATAAGTGAACTAATTTTGCCCTTACTCTATTGGATGATATGGCAATATGTTTTGCTCCCAACGCATTTAATAAATATGCCTTATCTGGATTATCCTCACATTCTTGTCTTTTAGAAAGTCCAGAGCAGTTAATTATAATTTTTGGTCTATTTCTATCTATAAATAAATTAACTTCATTTTGATTTGTAATATCTACTTCTTCTTTATCTGTAGCTATAATTTCAGCTTCCAGTGGATCTAGGTATCTAACTAAGGTAGAGCCTAATCTACCATGAGCACCTGTTATCCATATTGTATTTATTCTCATAGTTTTTCCTTTCTAAATATATTAATATATTGTATTATATCATATTGCAATTAATTTGTCATTTATTTTTTCTAATAAGATTTTGATTATATATAAATCAAAACTACCAGCTTAGCTGGTAGTTTGCACAGCTCCTATAAGGCGCGAATATAGGCACGCCCCTATTGGGGCTGTCGAGTATTCTGTCACATGCAACACTATCCCAACTACTGCTTAAGCAGTTTTTTTATTTTTTTTATTTACTGACTCTCCCGTGAACGGGTCATAGTACTCTTTTATACTTATTTGGTCTGCATAGTAATCTTCTTTTAATTGATTTTGTATATATTCTTTTATTTTCTTTTCATTTCTTCCTTCTGTATCTACATAATATCCTCTGCACCAGAAGTGTCTATTTCCTTATTTATATTTTAAGTTAGCATAACGATCAAAGATTATCAGTGAACTTTTGCCTTTTAAATATCCCATTATTTGTGATATCGAATATTTTGGTGTGATTTCCAATAGCATATGCACATGATCTGGGCAAAGCTCTGCTTCAATTATATTTATTCCTTTTCTTGTACATAGTTCTCTGAGTATACTTCCTATATCTTTTCTTAATTGTTTGTATATTACTTGTCTTCTATATTTCGGTGCAAAAACTATATGATATTTGCATCTCCATTTGGTATGTGATAAAGTGTTTTTGTCCAACTTATCCTCCTTTATTTAATTGTGCATGTGACTATCACAATTATACTTTTTGGAGGATTTTTTGGTGCTTGAAGCTAAAGCTTAATTCCTCCATCTGCATAGCAGGTGGTTTATTATTTCGCTCGCATTCGCTCACTCAACTCACTAAAGTGCACAAAATAAACCCAGAAGGATAGGCTAAGAAACCTATCCTCCTGGGCTTTTATCCCTCTGGTGTAATACTTTCAAAAAAATATCGTACCGCTTGGTCTTGAATTAACAGATCCCTAGGTACACTTTCGCCCAATTTTCTTGAGCTTATCCTTAGTTCATGTTCATAATACCAAGGTAAAAATTAAAAGTCAAGAACAATTTCAAACTTTTTAAAACATCTTAAAATTCTCAAGTTGAAAATTTTAAGATAAGGGTATAGTGATAAATAATTGGAGGAGGAGTTATGAGAAATTCATTAAGTAAAAAAATCAAAAATATATTAACAATACTTTTATTATTAGCTCTTATATTTCTTGGATTTAAATATTATAAGGAAAATCAAAAAACTAGAATAGATGATAAAATAATCACAAGTAAAATTGAAGGAGTTAAAGAATTAACTACACTTAAATATTCTTATACAAATATGGCTCAATTTGAAAATTCAAATAAATTTAATGGATTTGATATACCCTTTACCCAAAAGAAATTTATAGTAGCATATGATGGTCTTATTAATTTTGGAGTCGACTTAGATGATATGGACATAAGTATTAGAGGAAAGAATATTGATATAAGTCTTCCTGATTCAAAGGTTCTTTCCCATGAAATTTATGAAGATTCTTTGAAAGTTTTTGATCAAAAAACTTCTATTTTTAATCCAATTAAGGTAGAAGATTATAATGATTTTTCTAAAACTCAAAAGAAAGTCGTAGAAAAAAAAGCTATAGATAAAGGCTTACTTGATGAAGCCAATAAAAAATGCAAGAAAGCAATTGAAGAGATACTTAATGTAGATGCGAATCTTGAAGAGTATAAAATAAATATAAGTTTTAAATAAGGGATACCTCCCTTATTTTTTTATATTTAGTATTGAAAGCAAAGGATCATTTATATGTTTTAAGATAATATTTACTATGGAACCTGTAAGTAGGGCCGATAGAATTGTCCCCTCTCTTGTTCCCTCTATACTTCCAAAAAATATTAGTGACAAAATAACTGAAAGTATTACACATGATGTATCAAATCCAATCTTAACCTTACCAAAATCTAAATCTTTTTTCTCAGATATAACTTTGACAAAAGCCTCTCCAGAATTTAAGATAACATCTGCTACAACAGTTATACTTATACCAAGACTTAGGATAAGAATACCTATAATTAGAAAAATTAGAGATTGTAGGTAAGAGTCAATTCTGAAATTAGATATAAAATAGAGTCCTAAATCTGTAAAGTATCCAAATAAAAACGAAATTGGAACTTGTATAAGTTGATATATTTTAAAATTCTTTCTAAGAATCAAAATTTGACCTATAATTAATAATATGTTCCATATAATAATGAATTTTCCAAGGCTAATATCTGTCGTTTTTATACTAAAAACATTAGGTATTGATGATATTGGAGTAACTCCAAGTTCTGCAAACTTTATCATTGCAATTCCAACACTCATAATAAAAAGACCTAAAATAAATAGTCCAATTCTTTTAAGAAAATCAATTTTATTCATTGAATCCCACCTTTATAATATTTATTTTTATAACATTATACTTTGATTGTTAATGATAGTAAATTTTAAAAATTTTTTTGATATAATATAATTAGTATATGATTATAAGGAGGATAAGTAAATGAAAGTATATTTAGGATGTGATCTTTTCACAGAAGGTCAAAGATGGCAAGCTAAAGAATTACAAGAAAAAATAGAAAAAGAATTTCCAGAAATTGATTTATACAATCCTGCAGATAATGAGGATATAAATGATAAATCAAAAGGATTCGCTGCAAATTATGAGATACTTTTAGCAGATTATGATAGACTTAAAAAATCTGATATATTAATAGGCCTTATGGATACCAAAGATTTGGGTCTTGCAGCAGAAATGGGCATAGCCTTTGAGAGAGGTATGGCTATTTTTCAACTTTATACTGATATTAGACTTGAAGGAAATGAAAAAGATGATAAATTTAATGAAATGAAAAATGATATATTTCAGAATGATTTCTTATATATAAATAAACTTGTTACAGGACTTTCCTATGCTGACAAGAAGGGAAATATATTTGAAAAACCAAGAATTTATCATAAAAAAGAAGATTTAATTAAAGATGTAATATCATATATTAAAGAAAATAAATAAACAAAACTATCAGCTTAGCTGGTAGTTTGAATAACCTATAAAATATGAATACTGGCAACAATATCCAAATTTTGATATTTACCCTCTTTACTGGACAATGAACTTAGCCCCAAAAGTCGGACATAAAAAAACAATTTGGAAGGTCAGTTTAGAATATAACAATTATAGTTTTTGTAGTTTTTTTGTTGCTTGAAGCTAAAGCTTAATTCCCCCACCTGCATAGCAGGTGGTTTTTTGTTTCACTCGTGCTCGCTTAACTCACTAAAGTGAAACAAAAAAATTAAATAAAACTAAGATGTTTATCTAATCTTTCTACAATCTATTTCTGTAACTTTAGTTACAGAAATTTTTTTATATTTATATTATTCTATATATAGAAAAAGAAAGGAAGTATTATGAATGAAATAAAATTAGATGATAGATTAAATGATATAGTAAAAAAATTACCACAAAGTATAGATTATTTCAACAAAAAAGATATTGACTATTGTTGCCATGGAGATGACAGTCTTAAAATTGCAACAGAAAAAAGAAAGCTAAATCAAGATAAAATACTAAGTGAACTTAAAGAATTTATAAAAGAAAATAAAAGTATCAAAAACTTAAGTATTGATGAATTTAAAGATAAAAATACCAAAGATAAGATAAGTCATATAGAAAGTTACCACCATGACATAGAAAGAGAGATGCTTGAAGATATCGACAAACTTTTAAGTAAGATTCTTCTAGTTCATTATAAAAATCATGGATATGAGCTAAAAGAGACCTATACTATATTCTTACAAATAAAGGGACACCTAAAAGCTCACCTTGCAAAAGAAGAAAAAATTACCTTTCCTAAATTTGAAAATCTAGATTGTGAAAATATACTTTCACATATATATGACCTAGAAAAAGAACACGAAGATATGGGAGACTTAATAGGAAATCTAAAAAAAGTCACAAAAAATTTCACCCCACCAAAAGATGCCTGTAACACTTACAAACGTGCTTTCTCAAAACTAAAAGAGCTAACAGAAGATATTTACCTTCATATATTCAAAGAAAACTCTATACTTTTTAAAGAAATAAGAAGAGAAAGTCTCATATAAAAGCTGTTGCAATCTAAGGTGACTATAAAGTTAGACCTAATGAAATGAGACTGTGTAAAATTTTGTGTATCAGCTCACAAGCTATCTGATATATACCCTCCTTACTGGTTTGTCCAGTAAAGAGGGTACACTTCAATCAGGGGGGGGAGCTGACACACAAAACTTCTCAAATAGCCAAAGTTATAATAATACTTGTAAAACACTCACAACAATATATATAGTGTACTTCCTATCAATTTATCTTACCTCTTCTGCCATAATTATCTCCATAATTTAAAGTTATAATGCTTAACTATCCTTAAAGTTTAACGTCATTAAAGCTTGGACAATAAAAAAGACGGTACAAACCGCCTTGATTAACTAATTATTTTATCCTATTAGTTCTCCATTACTAACTAATATGTTTTCTTGCTTTTTATAAATATCAAAATAAGTTTCTTGTTTATCTCCATTATAAGTACACTCAACATACACACCATCAAACAAGGTGGTAGAAATCAACACTTTATTATTTTGCAAAGTCTTACAAGACCAAACCACAAAAATATCTTCAATCTCTAAACTTTTACCAAACTTTTCAGAATAATATTTTATAAGCCATTCCTTACATGCTTTTTGAAACTTGTAACTATCCATATCTTTCTCCTTTGATTAATTTCTAAAACGATGATATAATATAAATAAAACAAGGCACATATGTGACCCCCTTAAAAGGAATTTCCTTCGGGTCGCACCATGTGTCTTGTTGATTTTTTTAATTTTTTATGGTATATTTATTGTAAATAAAGACTAATCACTGTCCGTGAAACCTTATGGTGGAGATGGTGGTTAGTCTTTTTCTTTACTTGTTTTTAAAATATTCAATTAATATTAACCTTACTAATGCAGCCATTGATAAGCTCTTTTTATCAGCTTCTTCTTTAATTTTTTTGTGCAATTCTTCAGGTATTTTAAAATTTAACACTTTATCTGCCATTAATCCCTCCTCGCACTACAATAATACTACTGTTTTAGTAGTGCGTCAAGAAAAAAATTAAATAATAGATAAATTCGTACTAAAAAAGCACATCCTAACTCGAATGTGCTTTAAACATAGGTGGGACTGCCTCCTCTCCCACATTTCTATAAAATAGCGTTATCGGCAGATTTCTTAACCTCTATGATTAATTTTATTATACTACTAACTATCTGATTTGTAAAAAGTTTTAAACCTTCTAGTTTGACTTCTCACACTTCTATTTCTAGTTTTCATATAGTGTATCACATATCCTTCTGTTTTTTTAACTATTCCCATTTCAGAGTAATGTTTATTATCTAGTTTTTTATAAAATAATATTCTATCTTTTGACTTATCTCTACTTTCTGTAATTAAATCTGGCTTATCTATAGATTCAAAAAGGTTGTTAAACTAATGTTTAGCTAATTCATTACCATGCCTTTTTATTATTCTTATTATATCGTGTTTGGAAACATAAATATCATTAAAATCTACAGGAATTAATTTATTTATCTTATTAGGTAAATTTCCTAAATAATATTTGTCTTGAGAAAAAATATTATTTAGTGAAGGTTCATCTTCAACGCTATCATAATACTTTTCAATTTCATCTTTTAAAATATCTTTATCATCTATTTTATCATCAAAATAAGCAACAGTAGTACACCTGCACCTAGGATGCCATAAAGGTATATTATCTCCCTCAACAGCCTCAGAGATTTTAACAATATCCCCATTATGAGGACTACAATGCCTACAAGCTGTAGGCTCGGTCATTATTTCCAAATACTCATAACCGCCATCTTTATAGGCTTCAATTTGTGTTTGTATCCATACCCTGCCGCTTTCTGTATAAGCTAACCTTTCAGTAGCACTTGTGATATTTTTAATATCCTTGCTAACTAAATCTCTTAATTTTCTAGCAAACTCTCGCGGATTCTTACCTTGAATTACTATAGATTCAAGATTTCTTTCAATTCGTCTTGATAATTCCCTCGTATCTCGCCAAACCCTATCAGAAAAATGGGCATTGTAATAATCTTGACTAACAATAAGGCTTGTCCTTCTTTCTATTCCTCTTTAGTCTATATAATATATACTTGACTAAGAAAAGAAGAAATCCTACCCTAAAGTACAAGACATAGACTTTTTTTAAAAAACCTTATAGTAAACAAAAATCTATCCAAAGCAAAAAGGTCATAGCAAGTCCTAAAACCAAAAGTTCATATAAAACTATTTCAATAAGCAAATCATTTAAGATAATGACATCTAACACAATTAGAATCAAGAATATTAAATATAAAAGAATACATCTGTATTACTCAATCAGGTGACTTAAAATACTAAACAGTTCAAAAAAAAGATTTGAAAGAATAATCAAAAAATACAAATCAATAAAAATAAAACTCCACTCTTTAAGACACACTAACGTATCTTTGTTCTTTGAAGTATGGATAGTATCAAAAATTTACAATATCAACTAGGTCACAGTACAGCGAGAATATCTATATTCATATAATCAAGGCATAAGAAGAAAAAAACGCCGAAAAGTTTCAAAAATTCATGCTAACATAAGAACAAAAAATAAGATAGCTTGTAAATACTAAAAATAAGCTATCTTATAAATAATGGCACGCCAGAGAGGAATCGAACCCCCATCTTAAGCTTCGGACACTTTTGTTTTACCATTAAACTACTGACGCTTATTAATAGTAATATTTGAAAATTGTATCCTATTTAAAAACCTTAAATTCATGAGGGTATTTCCTAGCCCTGAATCAATATATATTGTCGTATTTTTATATCTCTTTACTCCCTTATCAAATTTCGGAAAAACTCCTTCTCCCGGAGCAAATAAGGCCCCTATAAAAGGAATTCTAACCTGACCACCATGGGTATGACCTGAAAATACAAAGTCCATACTATCATCTATATTATCTCTTACATTTTTTGAGTAATGGCTCAATATTATATTTAAACTATTATCTTCAGGTTCATATTTACTAAAATCATAATTGTAATAAGTAATACCATATACATATACTAAATTATCTTTAAGTTTTAAAATCTCCCCTTCATTTTTCAGATAATCAATATTTAACATCCCAATTTCACTGATAAACTCATCAAGCATAGGTCCTGCTTCTTCATGATTACCAGTAATATAATATGTTTTTATACCGAGGCTTGATATTTCCTTTAGAAAATCAACTGCCTTATCAAATTTTTCTTTTACTCCATAATCATTTATATCTCCTGTTAGAATAATAATATCTGGATTAAATTTTAATATCTTATTCTTGAAATCATCCATATTTTTTAATACATTGGAATGAAAGTCGCTTACCTGAGTGATTTTTATCTTCTTATCTACTTTATCACTTAATAAATTTACCTTAACTTCTTTAGCCCACCTACATTGATAATATATGTATAGGTAAAGACCAAGAGCTAATAGTAAAATCAAAAATAATATTAATATTAAGTTTCTCATTATATAGTTTCTAAGCTTTCTACAAATATTTTAGAACTCATATCTGATGGTAACATAAATCCAGTCCTAGGAGAAAAAGATATCTTAGTTATAGCTGGTCCATCAACAGATACTGACCTTTTGAATTGACTATTTGTAAGCCTCTTATAAAAGGATATTAGCCACTTTTTAATAGTTTCTTTGCTATATTCTTCTTTAAATGCTACACTTGCTTTTTTATAAATTTCTTTTGCGCTAATATTATTTAAAAATTCATATGTGAAAAAGTCTATAAGTTCATAAGGTCCTATTATATCTTCTGTCTTTTGGCTTATGTTTCCATCATCATTGCTTTTAAGTTCCGGTGATATAGGGGTTTTTAGAATATCATTTAATACTTGCCTTAAATCTTCATTTTCTGTAACTTCTACAAGGTATGAAACTATATATCTTAGTTCAGTTTTTGTAAGTGATGAGTTTAGGGTATAAGATGACATATGATCACCATTGTAGGTTGCAAAACCTTGAGAGATTTCTGACTTATCTCCTGTCCCAATTACCAATGCATTTTTCATATTACCTATATCAAAAAGAATTTGGGTTCTTTCTCGAGCTTGAGAATTTTCATATGCAATATCTTTAGTGATGCCATCATGTCCTATATCTTTTAAATGAAGATTTAAAGAATCTTTTATAACTATTTCATTAAGTTTTATGCCCAAAGCTTCGGATAGTTTATAAGCGTTTGATTTTGTTCTCTTGCTTGTACCGAAAGCAGGCATGGTATAAAGATGAATATTTTCAAAAGGTAAATTCACCTTTTTAAAAGCATGGACTATAAATAAAAGTGTCATGGTTGAGTCAAGACCACCACTTAATCCTAAAATTACATTTTCACACCCTATAGCCTTCATTCTTTGTATAAGAGCTGATGAAACTATGTCAAATACATCTTCTACATACATTTTCTTATCACAATCTTTTGGAAGATATGGAAATTTATCATAATATTCTAAATCATTTACTAAATTATTAAAGTGATGCCCATCTAGAAATTCTTTTTTGTTAAGGTCAAATCCCTTTACTATATCCACACTTTCGTTTCTCTTATAGTTTTTGATTTTTCCATCATTTGCTATAATATTTAATCCTTCATATACAAAGTCTGTTGAGCTTTCTCCCAAACCTGAATTTGCTGATAAATAAAGTGTATTTTGGGATAAAAATTCTATTTTATTCTTAACATCATTAAAAGAGCCTGCATATCTAATATATGATGCTGGATTTAGGACTATATCAATTTTATCTTCACTTTTTGAAATAAGAGAATCAGCGATTTCCTTATACTCATTCTCCCCAATAGAAAGTGCTATATTCAGACCATCTATATTTATTGATTTTTGATTGAAAATTACAACAAAATCATCTTCTACGTTAATATGGTCTATTTTTTTAGTAGAAAAGACATTTTTTTCATAATCTTTTAACTTATCTTTAGTAAATGCTCCCAAGATATCTCCAGATTTAATAAGTAAGACTGTATTAAAAAGATCATAGCCATCTTTTATTACAAGACCTATACTAAATATTAGGTCATAATCTTTAGAAAATCTCTTTAAGTCTATCAAAGCATCCTTGGATTTTTTTATAATTTCTTCATTTTTATACCCATCATAAAGGCTTGCTCCTATTAAGGATAACTCTGGGAAAAGTAGGATATTTACCCCTTCTTTTTCAGCCGCTATTATAGCTTTTTTTATTATTTCTTTATTATAGGATATATCTCCTATTTTTATTTCAAAGTTACTTGCTCTTAATTTTAAATAATCCATCAATAAAACCTCTCATAAAAAGTCTTTACTTTCTAATTATATCTTTTTAGAAAAAAACTGCCACAGTTTCCTGTGGCAATTTTGTTTTTATTTTTATTTCTTTTGTTCTTTAGCTTTTTGGATTTCTTCTCTTCTTTTCTTCATAGATTCAAATATACCATCAACTAATGCATCCATATCAGCTTCTTTATTAGATTTAAGTGATGAAACTATATTAACTTGTTCTGGAAGAACGTCTATTAATTTCATTTCTTCATCTAAGAATTTTTCCATCTTATCAGCTGCTGTTGGTGCCCATGTACCGTTATCCATTAGTGATACTGCCCTATTTTGGATATTTAGTGCTGCCATATCATGGATAAAGTCTTTCATCTTTGGATAGATACCAAGGTTATATGTTACTGAAGCAAGTACTATATTTGAATATTTAAATGCATCAGCTATCAAATATGAAACATCTGTATTTGATACATCTCTTAAGGAAATATTTGTCATTCCTCTATCGCATAATTTTGACGCTAGAGCTTGTGCAGCATATTCTGTATTTCCATACATAGATGCATAAGCTATTAGTACACCCTCTTCTTCAGGTTGATAGCTTGACCATTTATCATATTTATCAAGAATGTATCCAAAGTCTTTTCTCCATACTAAACCATGAAGTGGACAAATATATTTAATATCAAGTGTTGCAGCTTTTTTAAGTACTGCTTGAACAAAGGTACCATATTTACCAACTATGTTTGTATAGTATCTTCTACCTTCATCTAACCAATCTCTATCCCAATTAACTTCGTCTGCGAAAAGTCTTCCATCATTTGATTTAAAAGATCCAAAAGCATCTGCTGAAAATAATACCTTATCTGTTAGGTCATATGTCATTAAAACTTCTGGCCAGTGAACCATTGGTGCTTCTACAAATGTATATTCATGCTTACCAAATGAGATTGAATCCCCTTCTTTAACTTCTATATATCTATCATCTATATGGTATCCAAATTGTCTCATAAATAATACAGCTTTTTCACTAGCAATTATTTTAACATTTGGATAATAGTGAAGAATTAATTCTATAGCAGAACAATGGTCTGGTTCCATATGTTGGATTATCATATAGTCAAGATCACGATCTCCTAAAACTCTAGATATATTTATGATATATTCTCTAGTAACAGCCCAATCTATTGAGTCAATTAATACTGTTTTTTCATCCATTAATAGGTATGAGTTATAAGATACACCATCTATAGGAAAAATATTTTCAAATAGAGCTAGTCTTCTATCGTCTCCACCTACATAATATAAGTCGTCTGTAACTTTTCTAACTGTATACATATATTCCTCCAACTACTTTCTATCTTCTGGTACATCCATTTTAATAAATTGATCTTTGGCTTCACCTGAAACTGGAGATACCCAATTATCTGGTAATTTATCAAATGGTGTTCCTGGTTCTATTCCATTTTCTGGATCTCCTTCTTCAGGATTGTATTCGTATCCAGAACCTGTATCTACATAGATTGGGTTTGTAGGTGCCATTTTTCTTGGTTTAGATCTTTTCATTTTCTTCATTGGTGGTGCTGGTTTCTTTTCTTCACCATTGTCAAGTTCTTTAATTAATAGTGGAAGAATTTCCATAGCATCACCTACTATACCATAGTCACAGTTTAAGAAGATTGGTGCATTCTTAGAGTTATTTATTGCAACTATTGTTGAAGCATTTTTAATTCCTTTTAAGTGTTGTCCTGCCCCAGATACACCTACACCTATATATAAGTTTCCTTTAAATGTTTGACCACTCATACCTACATATCTATCAAGATCAACATATTTTAATGTTTCTGCGACTGGTCTAGATGATGAAATAGCTGCTCCTGCTTGATATGCTAAATCTTCTATAAGTTTCATATTCTTTTTATCACCTATACCACGTCCAGCTACTACTATTCTTTCAGCTTCTTGAACAGGTGTATAAGGATCAATGCCTACAGTGAAGTCATATCCGTCCTTTTTAAGTGCTGCCACAAGGTTTTTAACTGCTTCTTTAGGATCTCCTTCATAGATTTCACGTTTTCTAACTCCTGCGATGGGTCCAGACTTCTTGTTTGAACCTGCCGCTTTCATCTTAGGTGCTTTTCCTACTGTGTGAGCTCCGACTACAACTCTCATTATTTCATTTGTACCTTCATAAATTTGTGTAATCTTTGCATCTCTGTAGAATCTTTCTACATCTATACCCTTGATAAATCCTGAACCACCGTATAATTGTAGAGCTTCTGATGTTATTTTCTCAGCTAAATCTGATGCAAATTGTTTTGCCATAGCTGCATCTGCTGAATATCTTTCGTGATTTTCTTTTAGTTCTGCTGCAGAATAAATCATAAGTCTTGCAGCTTTTAGATATGTTGCCATATCAGCAAGTTTAAAGGTATTTACTTGAAGATGAGCTATTGGAAGACCAAATTGTTCTCTTTCCTTAGCATATCCTAGAGCTGACTCATAAGCTCCTTGACCTATACCTAATGCTTGAGATGCTATACCAATCCTACCACCATCAAGGGTTGCCATAGCAATTTTAAATCCTTGTCCTTCTTTACCTAGTAAGTTTTCTTTAGGAACTTTAACATTCTCAAAATGAAGTTCTGCAGTTGTTGATGATCTTATACCCAACTTATCATAGTGGTCTGAGAAAGTAAATCCTTCGAAATCTTTTTCAACTATGAATGCAGATATACCATGAGTTCCAATACCAGGTGTTGTTACTGCAAATACAACATATGTATCAGCCTTAGGCGCATTTGTTATAAAGATTTTTTTACCATTTAATATATAATTATCGCCATCAAGTTCAGCTGTTGTTTCTGTACCACCAGCATCACTACCAGCATTTTCTTCTGTTAAACCAAATGCTCCAATCTTTTCCCCTTTAGCAAGTGGAATTAAATATTTTTTCTTTTGTTTTTCTGTACCAAAAGCAAAAATTGGCCATGTTCCTAAAGATGTATGTGCTGAACAAATTACACCAACACCTCCGTCTACTCTAGATAATTCTTCTACTGTTATAGCATAGCTTATAACATCAAGACCTTGACCACCATATTCTTTAGGATAAGGAATTCCTAAAAATCCTAATTTACCCATTTCTTTTACAATATCATCTGGGTATTCGTTATTTTGGTCTAAGTCAAAAGCAATTGGCTTTATTTTTTCTTCAGCAAATTCTCTTACTTTTTTACGTAAAGCTTCATGCTCTGCTGTTGTTTTAAAACGCATATATTCCTCCTAAAAAAATATAATATCCATTTTTCTTTACAGTATCATTCTATCTTGAAAATGTTTTTTTGTCAAATATATTTATTTTTTATATGTTTTAAGAATATTAATAAAAAATATTTGATATTTGTCAACTATCAAGTACCCCATTTAATATATATCCTAAATTTAGATTCTTAATCATTTTTATAAGATTCAAAATTTTTTCTCTACAATAGATATTAAAAATTTATTTTTCATATTATGAAAAAGTTTTTTTAATTTTTAAAAATATTTTAATTAGCTAATAAAGATTTTATTAATAATAGTTAAAAGATATTTATTTTTAACCTATTTAAGGTATAATATCTGTAGTAAAAATATTGGAGGTTATATGCAATTTACAAAAAAAGTTTATGAAAATATCTATTGGGTTGGAACCAATGATAGAGGACTTAAAAGATTTGAAAATATGTTCATTCTACCTAATGGTGTATCATACAATTCATATATTATAAAAGATGAAAAAAATGTTCTTATGGATGGAGTAGATTCTTCTGCCTTAAGAACTTTCTTAGAAAATGTTGACTATGTTCTTAACGGTGAAGATTTAGATTACATAATTGTTCAACATATGGAACCTGACCATTGTGGTTCTATTGACTTTATATTAAAAACTTATCCTAATTGTAAATTTGTAGGAAACGCTAAATCTATCAAATTTTTTAAACAGTTTTATCCAAACGATAAGTTTGTTGATGGTAGATTTATTGAGATAAGGGATGGGGATGAATTAAATATAGGCAAAAGAAATCTCAAATTTATATTTGCACCTATGGTACATTGGCCAGAAGTATTTATGACTTATGAAACTACTGAAGGATTATTCTTCTCAGCTGATGCTTTTGGTTCTTTTAATGTCATAGAAGGACACATTCAAGCTAAATACTATATTAATAATGATTCTTGGCTTGATGAGAATAGAAGATATTATATTAATATTGTCGGCAAGCATGGAAAAATGGTTACAAACTTATTAAAAAAAGTATCAGGTTTCAAAATAAACGCTATTTTCCCACTTCATGGACCTGTTTATGAAGATAAGGATTCTATTTCATTTATCTTGGATAAATATGACAAATGGGCAAACTTTAAACCTGAAACTAAGGGTGTTAATATTATTTTTTCATCTATGTATGGAAATACAGAGCTTGCAAGCGATCTACTTGCATCTAAGCTTGATGAACTCGGAGTTGAAAATATCAGGTTAAGAGATGTATCAGATATTGATTTTTCTTATATAATTGCAGATAGTCACAAATATTCTAATCAAGTTTTTGTTGCTATGAATTATAACGCTGAGCTTTATCACAAAATGGACGCTTTTTTAAGAGAACTTGTAGGTACAGGTTATAAAAACAGACATATTTCATTTATCCACAACTATTCTTGGGGTGGAAAATCATTAGATATAGCTAAGTCCATTCTTGAAAGTGGTAAACATAAATATATAGGAGAAGATTTTATTATAAATTCCTCCATGACTGAAAACCAAGAAAGAGACATTGAAAATTTAGCTAAAGCTATAAAAGAAGACCTAGACAATCAAGAAATTTAATAAGAATTAAAAATGGGATCATTGCACAACAATGAATTTAAAAATTTGCATGAAATCACAAGTAACTTTCTAGGCAATTGAGAACAAGAATACTTGCTAACAATTGCCATAGATAGACTTGTAATAAATTTGCAAAAATTAATTCATTTTGCAACATTCCCATTTTTATTATCAATCTTTTGGTTTATCTTCTTCTGGAATATTTTTATTGTCATATGGTGACTTATAGATTGACTCTTTAGCAAATTGTTTAACAGCCTTTGATGTCTTAAGTTCTGATATCAAGGTACCAGGACCTCCTACACATCCACCTACACACGCCATTCCTTCAAGAAGAAGCCCATCTTTTTTCCCTAGTTTTGCCATTTGTGCAAGCTTTACACAATCAGCTAATCCTTCTGCTTTTTCTACTTTCACATCTAGATCTGGGTTAATTTCAGCAATTCTTTTTTTAACAGCTTCTGCTACCCCACCACTTACAGCATAGTTTCTTCCTGTTTCTGATGCATCTTGCCACTGTTCATCAATCTCTATTTCAGCTGGATCTATATCTTTTGCTAGAAACATTCCCATAAGTTCTTCATAGGTTATTACATAGTCTATAGTTTCTGCAACTTCTGGTCTTCTTGCTTCGAGTTTTTTAGATATACAAGGTCCTATAAAAGCAACTTTTGCTTCAGGATCCATTTTCTTTATATGTTTTCCTGAATAAATCATTGGTGTTGAAGACTCTGAAATTTTATCATTTATTTCAGGGAATTTCTTCTTTACCATTAGTTTCCATGAATAACAACAACTTGTTCCCATAAATGGTATTTTATCTGGGACACTTTCTACATATTCATGAGCTTCATTTAATGTTGTAAGGTCGGCACCAAGCCCAACTTCTATAACATCTTTAAATCCAAGTTGTCTAATAGCTTCTTTTATTTGAATAGTGGATGCCATAGGTCCAAATTGTCTAACAAAGGATGGAGCAACTATAGCATAAACATGCTTATTAGTTAAAAGTGACTTAGCCAACTGATAGATCTCTGTTTTATCAGATATAGCACCAAATGGACAAGCAGTTATACACCTACCACACGCTACACACTTATCTTCATCTATTTCAGCCCTACCAAGACTATCACTTTTTATTGCCTTAACCCCACATGACTCAGCACATGGTCTTTTTGTATGAGCTATAGCATTATACGGACAAGCTTGAACACATTTACCACATTTTATACACTTATCTTGGTCTATAATAGAACCATCTGATGTATATGTAATAGCATTTTTTGGGCATACATTTACACATGGATGGGCAATACAAGCCTTACAAGTATTGGTTACCTCTACCTTGTTTTCAGCACATGATTCACAGGCTATCTTTATAACAGAAACTAGTGGTGGTTCATACTTTCTTATATCATAATCTTCATCATCTAGTCCATCTGTAATAGCTCCTGTCTTATCAGCAGTTCTTGCATCAAGGCCTACTCCCATCCTTAGTCTTTCACCCATAACAGCTCTTTCTCTAAAGATATTTTCCCTATATGATGCCTCTTCGCCCGGAAGAATATCAAAAACTTCTGTAGCTATATCATATAATGACCTATTTTCAAAGGCAATTTTAGCTATATGCTCAAACGCCATTCTTCTAATATTTAAAATATTTATGTATGTTTCTTTCATCTAATTAATCCAATCTTTCTTACAAATATTAATTAAAATTTGCTTCAAAAGCAGTATCGAGTATGTATTCCATTATTACTTCAGTTTTAGCATTAGTAAATACCTTATCATCTACTAATACAACAGGTGCGTTTTTCTTGTTCTTTTTGCATTCCTCATAACAGGGAATCATGGATATTTCTATTTTTGTATCACTTATTTCTAAATTATCCTTTTCAATTCTTTTATTAAATTCTTCAACAAACTCCGAAAGTCTATTAAAAATTATGTCAGAGCCTAACATAGTACATCTTGCTCCTGCACAAACTTGTATCTTCATAAATTCTCCTTAAATTTAATAATTACTTGACATAATTATATCAAATATATTGAAATAATAAAATCAATTATTAGGAATGGAAATAACAAATCTAGTTCCATATCCATACTTACTCTCTACTTTTATATTATAGTTTAGATAATCACATATGTGTTTTACAATAGATAATCCTAGACCTGTAGACTTTAGTGTTCTTGTTCTTTGCTTATCCGCTACATAAAACCTTTCAAATATTCTTTTAGTATCTTCCCTTTTAATACCTATACCCGTATCTTCTATAATTAAATTAGTATTTCTTTTATAAACTTGATATTTTAAAAATATTTTTCCATTAACCTTATTATACTTGATGGCATTCTCATATATATTTGTTATTAGATCTGTAAAAAGCGATTCATGTGTTCTTATAAATATATCATTTATTTCATTTATTACTTCTATATTCTTCTTATCACTAATTCTTTTAAATTTGATAACAACTTTATCAGCAATATCCTTTACATTGATAATTGTCCTGCCCTCTTCTAAATTTTCTTCATCGAGCTTAGATAATTTTAAAATATCATCAATTATATTTAACAACCTATTTCCTTCTTCATTAATTATTTTTCCAAACTTTTTAACATCATCATTTTTGGCAAGGCCTGTTGCTATAAGTTCTGCATATCCATTTATAGAAGTTAATGGTGATTTTAGTTCATGTGTTACATTTGCAGTGAACTCTCTTCTCATAACTTCTGCTTTCTTATTTTTTGAATCATCAATAATTAAAATAATGTATGAATCTATATCTTCATAAACTATAGGATCTATAAATAGCTTTACAGAAATCTCATCAAGGTCTAGGTCTATATCCTTACCTTTTTTTAAAAGCTTAGTTTGTCTTAAAGTAAGCTTGTAATCATCATTATCTATTAAATTATCTATTTTTACATCATCACCCACACCTAAAAGGTTTTTAGCTTGGTCATTTATGATAATTATCTTCCCATTCTTATCAAAATATATAAAACCTTCCTCCATATTAGATGTGATTTTTTCTATATTCATGATTTTTGATAAGAGTGATTCATTTTGAGCTTCTAAGTTTTCTATTTTATTCTTTTCCTTAAGTAAAAACTCTTTAGGATTATTTGAAAATTCATCAAATGTTTCGCTATTTTTAAATAAATCTTTAAATTGAAATAACAAATCCCTATATATTGACTTGCTTAGAATTTTATTTATAAATAAAATAAAAACTATAGCTAATAAATATATGTGAGTTCTTCTAATCAAATAATTTATAAATGATTGACTTTTAAAACCTATAGCCAGTATTTTGTTATTAATTTTCATAGCATAAAGGTTTGTATTATAAGAGAAATAATTTTTCTTAGACTTTTTTACCATATTGTTGTTTTCAAATTCATAATTTTTTATTTTAATCTTATTAATACCAGAGTCATATATTATTTGACCATCTTCATTTTTTAAAAGTATTTCCAAATCATTAAAATTTTCTTTAAATTTTTTAAGCTCATTACTACTAATTTCTCTATAAGAAAGAAAGCCCAAAGAAGACATTATAAATTCTTCTTGGGCCTTTACTTTATCTTTATATGAAAGAAAATTAGTGATAACAAGGCATAGAATTATTAATGATGTGAAAATTATATTAATATTTCTATTTATTATCTTTTTCATATTTCTCCAAGTTTGTATCCTAAGTTTCTTACTGTTTTTATGTGTAAACCAGCATTTTTTAGCTTATTTCTTAGACTTGCTATATGAACATCAACTGTTCTTGTTTCTCCCTCATAATCATATCCCCATATTTTAAGCAAAAAGTCTTCCCTCGTGATAACATTACCTATATTTGATAAAAATAGTAAAAGCATTTCAAATTCTTTGTAGGTAAGCTCAATTTTCTCTCCATCAACTTTTACTGTTCTCTTTTTTATATTAACTTCAATATTATCATAGTTTAAATGTTGCCTATCTTTTTTATCACTTCTTCTTAAAACCGCTTTAACTCTTGATATCAATTCAAGAATTGAGAAAGGCTTGGTTATATAATCATCTGCTCCACTTTCAAGACCTTGGACTTTTTCATATTCATCATTTCTTGCTGTAAGCATTATTATTGGTATATCTGAAAATTCTCTTATTTGTTCAAGAATCTCCATACCATCTTTTCCAGGAAGCATTATATCAAGTATCAACAAATCTACTTTATCATCTTTGACCTGATCAACTACATCAAGACCATTTTCAAAACCTCTTACATCATATCCTTTTTCTGACAAGGCATACATAACTAAATTTCTTATAGCCTTGTCATCTTCTACCACATATATCATAATCTTGTAGTGTAATCTGCAACTTTAGCAAGCCTATCTCCAAGTCTTTCAAAATACTTGTAGAATAAAACTTTTTCAGATAATTCCATTGGAGAGATTTGGTCTTGTTTGGTTAATTTTACTAAATAATGGATACAATCCTCAAATAATTCATTGTTTATTTCATCATCTTCAATTGTCCTTAAGGCTAGCTCATTATCATTGTTTTCAAAACTTTTTATACCATTTTCATTCATTAATTTTTGATTTTTAATAAAGGCATCAACATAGTCTTTTTCTTCATCTCTTAAAGGAAATTCCAACAGTATGGCTGCTGCTTGAGCTATGTGATTAGAAACTCTCTTATAAGTAGAGGCAAGTTTAATTGACATTTGTAAAAATCTTAAGTCTCTTGCAACTGGTTGCTGTAAGGCTAATAGGTCATAACAAAATCTCTCTATATCAGCTGCATATTGTCTTATATCATGATCAAGATCAATTATTTCTTCAAGGTTGTTTTTTTGTCCATTTTCTATATATAATTTAAACCTATCATAAGAAAGTTTAATTAGCTCTGATACATTCTTTTCCATCTTTCTAATGTTAGCTAAGTCTTCTATATACCTTGTTCTCATATCAGCCAAACCTTCCTGTTATATAATCTTCAGTTCTTTTGTCTTTTGGGTCATTAAAAATTTCCTTTGTATCATTCATTTCTATAACCTCACCTGTCAAAAAAAACGCTGTCTGATCAGAAATTCTTGCAGCTTGTTGCATGTTGTGAGTTACAATTACTATAGTATATTTTTCTTTTAAGTCTTCTAATAATTCCTCAATAGAAGCAGTAGATATTGGATCAAGTGCACTTGTTGGTTCATCCATTAAAACTATTTCTGGATTTACTGATAAAGTCCTTGCTATACAAATCCTTTGTTGTTGTCCACCAGAAAAAGAGAGTGCATTTCTATCTAGCTTATCTTTAACCTCATCCCAAACACTTGCTGCCTTAAGAGATTTTTCTACTATGTAATCTAACTCATCTTTATCCTTGATTCCATCTATTTTTGGCCCATAAATTATATTATCATAAACAGATTTTGAAAAAGGGTTAGGTGTTTGAAATACCATACCTACATTTCTTCTTAATCTTACAACATCAACATCCTTTTTATTTATATCCTTCCCATCTATTTCAATTAAACCTTCAATTTTACAATCATCAACTAAATCATTCATTCTATTAAAACATTTTAGTGTTGTTGACTTACCACAACCACTAGGACCTATGAAAGCTGTTATACCTTTTTCTTTAATTTCCATATTTATTTTTTTAAGAGCTTGGAAATCTCCGTAATATAAGTCAAGGTCTTTAACATTTATAGCTGTCTTTCTTTTTGGGGTTTTATGAGTTTCATCTCCAAAAAAAGTTTTAATTCTTTTTTTATCTTTATCTAAGCTATTTAAAGCCTCGTTTTTAATCTTATTTGTTTCCATTAATATCTCCTTATTTTACAATAGCCTTTGAAATCTTTCCTGATATAAAGTTCAAAATTATGACAAATACTAAAAGCAATACTGCAGTTGCATAAGCTTGCTCAACGTGAAAACCTTCTGTTGAAAGAACATACATGTGTACTGCCATTGTCCTTGCTGAATCAAGAAGTGAGATTGGTGTTTTTGCTACTGTACCCATTGTATATATTAGAGCGGCTGACTCACCAACTATTCTACCCGTTGATAAAAATATTCCTCCAAGTATACCATTGATTGCCTCTGGAATGATTATTTTAAATATAGTTTGTATTTTAGTTGCTCCAAGAGCAAGAGAAGCATGTGCTTGAAGTGGATTTACATTTAGTATAGCCTCTTCTGTTGTCCTAATTATTGTTGGAAGTATCATTATTGCTACAGTCAAACATCCCGCTATAAGTGAATAGCCTAGTTTTAGGGTATCTACAAAAAATAAATAACCAAATAAACCATATACTATTGAAGGAATTGATGATAATATTTCTGTAGCAAATCTAACAGCTTTTATTAAATACTTATTTTTTGCATATTGAGATAAGTAAATAGCTGTAAAAATTCCTATTGGTAGTGTAATTACTAAGGTTATTACAATTGTAAAAAATGTTGTAATTAGTGAAGGAACTATTGATACATTTTCAGATGTATATTCAAATTCAAATAGCGAAGGTGAAATGTTAGGTATACCATTTATAAGTATATAGGCTATTATAATCCCACCTGCTGCAAATCCCAACATTGATAGTGTATAAATTAATATCTTAAATGATTTTTTCATTTTTTACTCCTACATCTTAGCTTGGTCTTTATTTCTAATAAAATTGAATATTATGTTTATAATTAAGATAAATATAAATAATACCATACCAGTTGCAATTAGTGACTCTCTATGGAGTCCTGAAGCATATCCCATCTCTAAAACTATATTTGTTGTAAGAGTTCTAACACCATCTAGTAAAGATCCCGGTAGTCTTGGTTGATTACCAATTACTAGATAAACCGCCATGGTTTCACCAATAGATCTTCCTATAGCTAGTATTATTGATGAGTAAATACCACTTTTAGCATATGGAATCATAATCTTTCTTATTGTTTCTTCTTTAGTAGCTCCTAAGGCTAGAGAACCTGTATAAAATGTTTTAGGAACTTGCTCAAGGGAGTTTTGAGAAATATTAATCATAGTTGGCAAGATCATAATTGATAAAAGTAAGCTAGCTGTAAGCATATTCATCCCACCAGTTTTAAATGTTTTTGCTATAAGCGGTACTAGTACCATCATTGCGAAAAAACCATAAATAATTGATGGAATAGCTGCCATTAAATTTATAAGTCCATTTAGAAATCCATAAGATTTTTTAGAATAATAAGCCATAAACACTGAAATAGATAGACCAAAAGGTATAGCTATTAAGGCTGATAGCATTGTTACAATAATTGAACCTATAATCATAGGACCAATACCGAAATAAGGTGGTTTTGCAGTTGGAGCCCATTTACTTCCAGATATAAAATTAATCAAACCATATTGGCTAATAAAACTTATACCAGACCTAAATATAAAAAATGTTATAAGAATTATTAGAAAAATAGCCATAATAGCAGAAAATAAAAATATAATCTCACCTATTCTTTCTTTTGTATTTTTCATTTTTTCAACTCTCCTGTATTAGTTATCTCTCCCTTATAAATATCTCTAAGCTCTTTTATACTTAAATCATTTATAAGGTTATTTTCTTTGTTAACAATTATTGCTATACCGTCTATTGCAAACACTTCAAAGCTTAAACTTTCATCGCTTAGCTTATTTGAAACCATAGCTAAATCTACAACATTATCTTTTACATTTTTAAGTCCTGTAAGGGATTCATTTGATAAAACTTCTATGTCAACATCCTTATTTAAAGATTCATATTTTTCAGAAAGTTTTTCCATAATAGAACTTAAGGATGAAGAGCCAGTTATAGTTAATTTTCCTTCAAGGTTTTTTGATTGATATGATTTTTCTGTTGAAAGTGCTACCAAGCCATTTTTTTCAATAATATCCTTAACTTCCTTACTTTTTATAAATTCTAAGAAATCATTAGCTACATCTGATAAATTTTCCTTGTCATAAACTAAGGAAAAAGGTCTTTGAAGTTTATATTCTCCACTTTCAATAGTCTTCTTACTAGGGATTACTCCTTCAATTTTTACAGGCTTTACAGAGTCATCTAAGGCAGTAAGTGAAACATAGGCTATAGCGGTTTTATCAATTGATACTGCTTTTATTGCTCCGTTTGTCGAGTTTACTACCATTGAATTATCTGTGGTCATATCTTCTTCTTCTCCATTTTTCCCTTTTTTAACTAGTCCAATTTGTTCTATAAAACTTTTTCTTGTTCCTGACCCATCTTCCCTACTTGTTACAGTAATATCAAAATTATCACCTTCATCAACGTTGGACTTTGTTGATGAACAAGAGCTAAGAAAAAATATTAAGGTCAAGCCTAATACAATTCTTTTAATCATATATACTCCTAATATTTTTCTATAGATAATATTATTAAATTCTTGTATCAGATAGATGAATCTTTTGTAAAATCTATGTAAAATTTATTAAAATTTTCAAAAAAAACGGGCTGTTGCAAAATGAATTAAATATTCATAATTTTGCAACAATCCCACCTTTACTTTAATTATTTACTTAATTCAGAAGTGTTTTTAATTTCTCCTGCAAATATTTTTTTAAGTTGATCTTTTGTAAGATTATTGATTTTTGTATCATTTTTATTTACTACAACTGCAATACCATCTTTAGCAATAACTTCAACAGTTAATTTTTCTTTTTCATCATCTTTTAGCTCTCTAGATGCCATAGCTATTTGACTTACATCTGATATTGTTGATTCTATCCCTGCAGATGAACCAGTAGATTGAATTTCAATCTTAGCTTTCGGATTAATTTCTTTGTACTTTTCAACAAGTTTTTCCATTAAAGGGGTCACTGATGTAGAACCAGCTATTGTTAAATTTCCCTCAACTTCTTTTGGTTTATAGTCTTTTGTTTCTACTTTAATATATCCTTCTTTACTAGCTATATTTTGAGCATCTTCACTTAATACAAAGTTTAGAAAGTCTTTTCCAAGTTCATCTAATTTATCTTCTTTAAAAGCTAGGTTGAAGGGTCTTTGTAATGTATACTCTCCAGATTCAATGTTTTTTTCTGTAGCTTCAGCTCCATCTACTTTAACTTTTTGAACACTATCATTAACAGAACCTAATGATACATATCCGATAGCTGATGGATCTTGGGATACAGTTTGCATAACGCTATTAGTTGAATTTTGAACTACAGCTTCATCAGTAGTAAGGTCTTTTGTTTCTCCACCTTCTTTAGCCTCTAGTCCTACCAGTTCTATAAATGCACCTCTTGTTCCAGAACCATCTTCTCTTGATACTACAGTAATATCAAAATCTTCTTGGTTAGATTCAGATGTTTTGCCTTTTTCAGAAGTAAGCTTATCTGTGTTTGACGATTCAGTTGTTTCAGTACTTGATGTATCATTAGTTTTATTGCTTTTTTCACTATTTCTACAAGCCACCAAAATCATTGATAAAGAAAGAGCAGCTACTAATACTTTTGCATTTTTAATCTTCATTATTTACTCCTTTAAATATTTGTAACTTCACAATAGATAATAAGGAAAGTTTATTTTGATTAGATAAGGTAATTGTAAAATTTATGTTAATTATTAGTTTTTCTTGTAATTTAGGTTAAAAACAATATAATTTAATAGTAAATAATTTAATATAGGAGAGTATATGTCTAAGTTAAGAATACCAGAAAACTATCAAAGTGATAAAAATTTATATAAGACACAATTATTAATTAAAGAAATAAAGGATTTTTTCCAAATAAATCTATCTAACAATTTGAATTTAAAGAGAGTTTCAGCGCCTTTATTTGTAGAAAATTCAACTGGATTAAATGACAACCTATCTGGTGTTGAAGTTCCTGTAAGCTTTACCCTTCCTGAAGCTGACAATAAGTCATGTGAGATTGTCCACTCACTTGCTAAATGGAAGAGATATGCACTAAAAGAATATAATTTTGCAATGTATGAAGGCTTATACACTGATATGAATGCTATTCGAAGATGTGAAATTCCTGATAATACCCACTCATTTTATGTAGACCAATGGGATTGGGAGAAAATCATTAAAGAAGAAGATAGAAATATCGAATATCTAAAAGCTACAGTATTAACTATATTTAATACTTTAAGGGCTCTAGATGAATATCTATGCAAGCTTATTCCAAAAAGATTAAAACTTTTACCAAATGACATAAAGTTTATTACTTCACAAGAGCTATTAGATGAGTTTCCTGATGCAAAAGATAGTATGGAAAGAGAAAAACTTGCATGTGAAAAATATAAGGCTATATTTTTAATGCAAATAGGTAAAGAGCTTTCTAATAATAAAATACATGATATGAGAGCTCCTGACTATGATGATTGGGAACTTAATGGAGATATAATAGTTTATAACCCAGTTTTAGATGAACAACTTGAATTATCATCTATGGGAATAAGAGTAAATAAAGAAACCCTTAAAAAACAATTAAAAATTTCAAATTGTGAAGATAGGATGAAACTTGACTACCACAAGATGCTAGCAGAAGGTAAATTACCTCAAACTATAGGTGGTGGAATTGGCCAATCAAGGCTATGTATGTTCTTTTTACAAAAAGCTCATATTGGAGAAGTGCAAGTTTCATATTGGCCAAAAGAAATGTTAGATGAATTAAGAAAAAATTCTATTACTTTATTATAATCACTATACAAAATCTTTTAAAAAAATTTAAGGTAAGCTAATAAAGTTAAACCTTATACCAGAGTTAGTTTATTACTATCTCTGGTATTTTTTATTCTAAATATAGTAGTGAGAGTATTTTACTCTTCTTTTTTATTTCTATTGAAATTTAATTTTTAATTTTTCTTTACAAATACTTCATAGTGCTTTTATTTTGAATTTTATTCATCAAGAAGCCTAGCTTTTCGAATTAATGTATACTCTTTTTTGAATAAAACTGATAAATGTGTACATGTATAAGCCTAACTTTTAATATCATTTAATTTAGGAGAATTTTTTAAATTTAACCTATTTTCATTTTGGTATTCGCTTATTTCTTTTATAAATATATCCCCATATTGGATAAGTTTTTTTTCTCCTACTCCTTTTACTCTTAAAAAATCCTCATCATTTTGTGGCTTTATTTTTGCCATATCTATTAAGGATGCATCAGAGAAGATTATAAATGGGGGTATATTTCTTTTTTTGGATAAATTTAATCTGAGTTTTTTAAGCCTATTAAAGAGGGATAAATCATAATTACTATAATTTGTGGAATATTTTATTTTTGACTTATCCTCTTTTATGTTTTTAATAAATATATTTTTCTTGTCAAACAAGACCTCTTTAGACTTTTCAGTAAGTTTTAAAATAGGAAATTCAAGTCCTGATACCCTTATATACCCATCTGCAACTAGAACACCTATTAAATCTTTGATATATTTTTTTGATGAGTCTTTCATAATTGCAAAGGTTGATATCTTGTCTAAGCCTTTTTCTTTAGATATTTGACTTCTAGATCCTTTAAGACAGTCTACTACAGTAGTCATTCCATACCTTTGATCTAGCCTATATATACAAGATAGGATTTTTTGACTGTCTATAGTTACATCTAATTTTTCATAAGTGTCTAAGCAATTTGAACAATTATTACATGAATCTTCAGCATCCTGACCAAAATAATTTAGGATGTACTTCCTTAAACACATATTTGTATTGACATAGGAAATTATACTTTGTAGTTTGTTAAGCTTTACAAACTGATACTCTTTATTTTGTGATTGTGATATAAGATACTTATTAACTATTATATCTTGTCCAGAATAAAGTAGAATTGCATCAGACTTTTCCCCATCTCTTCCAGCCCTACCAGCTTCTTGGTAGTAAGACTCCATATCTTTTGGCATATTCATATGTATAACATATCTTACATCGGACTTATCAATACCCATACCAAAAGCATTTGTTGCTACTATTATATTCTTCCTATCATATAAAAAGTCCTCTTGGTTATTTTTCCTTTCATTTTCACTAAGACCTGCATGATATCTTGTTACCCTATATCCTTTATTTTTAAGTTTCATATAGGTCTTATCAACTCTTTTCCTAGTAGATGCATAAATTATTCCAGATAAATCAGCCTTGTCTTTTAAGTAATTTTCTAAAAATTTTAGTTTATCATTAGGTTTTTTCACTTCAAATAGTATATTTTCTCTATCAAATCCTGTGATTTTTACAAAGGGGTCTTTAAGTTTTAAATTTTCAATTATATCATCCCTTACATTTTTGGTAGCTGTAGCAGTAAATGCTGTAATTTGAAGATTTCCTCCAAGTTGATCATAAATTTTAGGAATGAGTTTATATGATGGTCTAAAATCATGTCCCCACTGTGATATACAATGGGCTTCATCACAAGCTATAAAAGATATATTACATTGTTTAATAAACGAGATAAAAAAATCATTTTCTAATCTTTCTGGAGATATATATAAGATTTTTAATTCTCCATTTTTAATTTTCCTTAGGGTATTTCTATAATCCTCTATATCAAGACTTGAATTTATTAATCCTGCCTTTATACCATTTTCAACTAAAGAATCAACTTGATCTTTCATAAGTGAAATCAAGGGGCTTATAACTAAGGCTAATCCTTCCATCATTAAAGCTGGTAGTTGATAGCATATTGACTTACCACCTCCTGTTGGAAGTACCCCTAGACAATCTTTCCCATTCAAGATATTTCTTATAAGCTCTTCTTGTCCCTTTCTAAAAGAGTCATATCCAAAATACTTTTTTAAATTTTCTAAAATATCCATTCTCCACCTTTTCTTAGGTAAAAAAAATAATTAAGCATAAAACTTAATTATTTTCTTTATTATCATTATTTTCCACATTTTTATCTTTTTCATCTTTATTAATAGGACTATTAATTTCTGATTTATCAACTGGAGTCTCAAAGTTTTCGTCACTATTATTTGACTTAGGGGATGTGAAATATTCTTCATCTTCTATTTTATCTCCCTCACCTTTGTTAAACAATATATCTCCCACCTTAGTTGTTAAATCTATTGTCTTGTCTTTCTTATTATCTAAGACATACCCATCTAATATATTTCTATAAGATACATTCCCGATAACAAAATTTCCTATATTAAGTTTTGCCTTTATATTAAATGATTCAATAGGATCTTTTGTCTTTATTATTATATCTCCGTTATCAGATGTGAAACTTTCATTGCTTAAAAGCTTAGAATCTTCTAGTCTTATATTTCCAATAGATGTTTTAAATAACGTATCTTTAAGTTCAGACTCTTTCACTAATATAGAACCTACATTATTTGTGACTGAACCTACAAGTTTAGAATTTTCAAAACTTATATTACCACTTTCAAGTTTGAGATCCATGTCATTTACATTTAAAGATGATATCTTAATATCGCCTGCTCCTACACTGCCACTTAACTTTTCTATAGTACTATCTTTAGGTAGAAATATCCTGACTATTTGGATTTTATTTTTCATATAAAGTTCTTTTCCCTTTATATTTGAAGAAATTATTAATTTTCCATCCTTAAAGTTTACATCTACTTCATAAGACGAATCACCCTTGTATAAATTTGTATATTCAACATAAGGATTTGTTGAAGATTCCTCTATCCTTACATCACAAGTCTTAAGGTCAAATTGGATTTCTTTGATATCATTTAAGTCTACTCTCATGATTTTTGATGAATTATAAGAGTTTTCGCTTATCTCATCAGAAGACTTTTCTGAGCCTCGTGAAAAATTTATATTCCTAGTTAAAAAAAATATTAAGGCTAGTATAAGTAAGGCAAATAAGCCCAAGCCAATTTGCTTTTTATCTAATTTGAATTTATTTTTTTCTTTTTTATTCTCTTTACTCATCACTGTCTCCTATCAAAAACTTATAGTCTATATTATCAAGGTACAAGCCTCCTGCCTTCAGAGTAGGATTAGCTCTTTTAGTATTTTCTTCATTAAAATAATTTTTAAAATCTTCTAAGCTTATTTTACCTCGAGAAAGCTCAATTAAACTACCTGCCATAATCCTAACTTGATTATGAAGAAAACTTTCACCTATAAAAAATAAATATAGCTTATTATTTTCTACTCTAAAGTAGCAATCTTTAATAGTTCTAACTGTATTTATTGTATCATTTTTTTCATTAATACAAAATGCTTTAAAATCGTGTTCACCCTTTAATATTAAAAGTCCTTTTTCTAATAAAGAAAAATTAAGTTTATAAGTTATATTTTCCATATAATTTCTATAAATAGGATGAAGAACTTTTTCAAGTGATATCACATATTTATAGGTTTTAGTCTTTACAGAGAATCTTGCATGGAAATTTTTATCTACCTTTCTTGATGATAGGACCAGAATATCATCTGGTAAGAATTTTTTTAAGTGGAAGTGAAACTTATCTGCCTGGATATCTGTGGCAGTTAAAAAATTTACATACATTAAATTTGCATGGACTCCACTATCAGTTCTACCTGCAGCAATTATCCTATTTTTTTCACCTGTTACGTTTCTTACTGCAATTTCTAGGCACTCTTGTATAGTTCTTTTGTTTTCTTGAATTTGAAATCCAGAAAAATTTGTTCCATCATATTGGATGCTTAGTAAAATATTTTGTATAGACATATTATATGAAATATATAGCTATTACAATAGCACAAAATACTATAAAAGAAATAAGAACTACATAATCTATATTTGACATTTTGATTTCATTTAGTCTAGTTCGCCTTCGTCCTATTCTATATAATCTTGCCTCCATAGCAGTTGCAAGATCATCACTTCTTTTGAAAGAATTTATAAATAATGGAACTAAAAGAGGAATCATATTCTTTGCCCTATTTACTATATTTCCACTTTCAAAGTCAGCTCCTCTTGCCATTTGTGCCATTTTTATTCTTTGAGCTTCCTCAAAAAGAGTTGGAATAAATCTTAAAGAAATAGAAACCATCATAGCAAGCTCTCCAGCTGGAAAACCAAATCTTTTTAAAGGTCCAAATAACTTTTCAAGTCCATCAGTTAATTCCATAGGACTTGTAGTAAATGTCAGTACTGATGTGGATACAACAATCATTATAATCCTTATAAACATAAATACTGTTTTATAAAGACCTTCATATGTTGCTGTTAAAGAAAATATTGTAAAAAGCTCTTTTCCTTCTGTTGTAAATAAATTAATAAGTCCAGTTATAAGTAGTATCCAAATCAAAGGTTTAATACTTTTTACAAGAGATTTTACAGGTATTTTTCCAACCCAAATCATTAAAGCTAGAATAATTACAAATGGAATGTATCCAATAAAGTCTTCTACAAAAAATATTGTTATTATAAATAATAATGAACAAACAAGCTTAACTCTTGGATCAAGTCTATGAATAAAGGTATCATATGGTAGGTATTGACCTATTGCTATGTTATTCATTTTTTGCCTCCAAATATCTTTTAAGCTCAATTACTGCATCATCTACAGTATATATATCATCTCTAACATTTGCACCATTTTTTCTAAGAGCTTTCATAAATTTTGATACTTGTGGTATATCAAGGCCTATTGATAATAAATCTGTCTCTGTAAATGTTTCATAGGTTGACTTATCTGAAAATACTTTTCCCTTATTCATTACAATAACCCTATCCACATACTTTGCCACATCCTCCATTGAATGAGAAACTAAAACAATTGTAAGCTCTGGATCATTGTTATAAAGCTTTAAAATCTCTTCGAATATATCATCTCTTCCTTTAGGATCAAGTCCTGCTGTTAGTTCATCTAGGACTAATACTTTAGGATTCATTGATATAATACCACTTACAGCAACTCTTCTTTGCTGACCTCCTGAAAGTTCAAATGGAGATTTCTCACTTATTTTTTCAAAATCAAGACCTACAGCTTCCATAGATGATTTTACTCTCTTATCTATTTCTTTATCATCTAGTCCCATATTTCTAGGACCAAATCCTATATCCTTTGCTACAGTTTCTTCAAATAATTGATTTTCAGGATATTGAAAAACTAGTCCTACCTTAAATCTAATATCTCTTCTTTTATTTTTTTCCTTTGTATTTACTCCATCTACAATAACATCACCCTTACTTGGGATTAAAAGTCCATTTAAAAGTTGAACAAGGGTTGATTTTCCTGAACCTGTTTGACCAATAAGACCTATGATTTCATGTTTTTTTATGGTTAAATTTATATTTTTTAAGGCATAAGATGGATTTTTAGTATCTTCATTGTAGATATAGTCAACATTATTTAGTTCTATATTCATATTAACTCCAAAAATTCTTCTATATTTAAAGGTAATTTATCAAATCTATAGCCATCTTTCCTAAGTTTAAAAGCAATTTCTGTAACTTGAGGGACTGTAAGTCCTAAAGCTTTCATTTCATCAACTTTAGAAAACACTTCTCTAGCACTTCCTTCAAGAGCCTTTCTACCTTCATTTAAAACTATTATCCTATCAGCCATAGCTGCCTCTTCCATGTAATGGGTAATATGAACTACAGTTTTATTCATATCCTTATTTAAAGTCTTTATTATATTCATTACATCAGCCCTACCTTGTGGATCAAGCATAGCTGTTGGCTCATCAAATATTATACAATCAGATAACATGGCGATTACACCTGCTATAGAAACTCTTTGCTTTTGACCTCCAGAAAGCTCTGATGGTGATTTTTTAACATAATCTTCCATACCAACAAGCTTTATAGCCTCGTCTACTCTTTCTCTTAGCTTTGGATTTTCAACTTGTAGATTCTCAGGTCCAAAGGCAACTTCTTGTTCTACAGTTGTTGCAACCATTTGATTATCAGGATTTTGAAATACCATAGAGCATTTTTCTCTTATATCCCAAATTTTATCCTCATCCTTTGTATTCATACCTGCTATCCATATATCACCACTTGTAGGAAATATTTGTCCATTTAAAAGTTTTGCAAGGGTTGATTTCCCAGATCCATTGTGACCAAGAATTGCAACAAATTCCCCATCATTAATCTCAAGTGATAAACTCTTCAGAGCATGAGTATATTCAATATTTTCATCAGATTCATTTTTATAAGAAAAATTTAAATTTTCAATCTTTATCAATTTTTCTTCCTTTCACTTATATATTCTTATATAAAGATAAAAAGTGACTATCATTAAGATAGCACTTTTTAAATCCTTAATATGCCATTTGTGGCGAATATGAAGTAGATGATTCATATACTACTACCGGTGTATTTACATCTACTAGTTCAAATAATTTTTGTGCTTGTGATGGTGGCATATTTAAGCAACCATGAGAACCATTATTTTGATAAATATTACCTCCAAAGGCTCCTCTCCATGGGGCATCGTGGAATCCTTCACCATCCCAACCAATAGGCATCCAATATTCAACTGGGGTCTCATATTTTGACCCATCAAAATCTGTACCCTTAAGTGTTGATTTTCTTTCTTTTGATAGAATTGAACCTACACCTACATTAGTTAGAGCATTTTCTGATAACCTTCCTGTAACTATATCAGTTGATAATAATAATTCGCCATCTCTGTAATACCACATATGCTGTCTAGAAAGATCAACTTCTACATAGGTATTTCCTAAATCTGTTCCATCCTCAAGTCTTTTTAATCCATACCTTTCATAAACTGGCTCAATTTCTTGGCTTTTCCTTTGGTTAAAAGCATCATAAAGGGAATTTATAGTTTCATCTATATTAAGTTTGAATCCATAAACTCCAGGATTTACAGTGATTTCTCCTATATCTGTTGCCTTAAACTTTCTATTTCTTCCATAGGTATTAGTTTCTTCGGCCATATTCTCTACATAAGAATATACTTTTTCATAATTAAGGCTTAGCTTTCCATCCTTATCCTCAATCATGCCAGCAAGAGTTTCTCCCTCAATTTTCTTATCAAAACCATTAATATTAAATTTAAAACTCAAAGCCAAAACTTCGTTTGCATCTTTTAATTCTTTTTTAATATTAGAATCATTTGCAAGCCTTTTAGGTCTATTATAAAAAGAATCATCAAGTTTTATGTTTGCATTTCTAGTTTGTAAGGCGTCTACCACTGCACTTTTTAGCTTATTATAATCAATTTCATTTCCTAAAACTTCTTTTTTTAATATGAATTTTTGACCATCATATGCTATTTCTGCATCTTTTGGTTTGGTTATATTGTTCATAAGCTCTGATGATTTAATTATTTCTTCAAGTTTATTATCATCATAATTTATATTATAATCAAATTTATAATTTTCTTTAGTAAAAAAACTTATAGGCCACTTTAAGGGATTTTGATCAAGACTTGCTTCCTTAGGAATATTAGCTTTATAATCTACATCTTGGGATTTAAAGTTTAATTTTCTTTCGTCTTCTCCCTCAATATTAATTTCAAAATCATCAACTGAATCTCCTACTACAGTATCTTTTGAAGCAAAAGATACATTTTTACCGTTAACATAAGTATTTGGTAGGGTAATAAAATTAAATATTACTCCTCCTATAATATATATTCCAAGTACAATAAGAGCAAAAACTAAGATTTTATGTCTTATACTTGTCTTTTTATCTTCATTTGTGATAATAAGCACCTCCAATTATTGCTGTATTTATAGTACCCTTAAATTTACATTTTTCTATTTAAATCTGGGCTTTTTTTCCAAAATATTGATAAAGATCTACTTTTTGACCTCCATTATATAGTTTTCTCTTCTTTGATAGTCTTTTTTTTATATTTTTGTCAATATTCTTATCTGATGAAATAATAAACAAAGACCAAGTAGAAAGTTTTTTAAACTTATTATTTATAAGATTATTTACTTCTTTTGTATCAAACCTTGAAAGTCTTTCTCCATAGGGTGGATTTGATATAAAGATTCCATAATTATCCCTCAGATTAATATCTTTAAAGTTATTATTTATAAATGTTATATCTTCTTCAACTCCAGCATTTAAGGCATTAATTTTAGAAAGCTCTATTGCTCTTTTTGAAATATCAGACCCTAAAATATTGAGCTTTTTAGAAAAATCTATTCGCTCATATGCTTCCTTTTTTATTTTTTCAAATTCTTCAGTATTAAAAAATAGGTACTTAGTAAAATCAAAATTCCTATCTATTCCAGGAAGTATTCCTCTTTCTTTCCTTGCAGCCTCTATTAGAATAGTTCCAGATCCACAAAATCCATCCACTAGAAACCTATCATATTTATAAAATGAAAGATCAACTAAGGCCGCTGCAAGATTTTCTCTTAAAGGTGCCTTAACAGAATCTTCTCTATACCCCCTCTTATGAAGTCCATCTCCAGATGTATCAAAACATACTGATACCACATTTTTTTCAATCATTAGTTCAATTTTTACCCTAGCGTTTGTCTTTTTGAAAGTTCCTATTTTATACTTTCTTCGTAAAGATTCAATCACAGCTTTTTCCCCTATTGATTGAATAGATGGTATTGAATGAAGTTTTGACTTAAATGTTCTTGCATTGACCATAAAATTATCATCTTCTCTTATATAATCAAACCAATCAATAGCCTTCATTTTTTCAAAAAGTTCATCAAAAGTTTTTGCCTCAAAAGATTTTATTTCTAAATAGACTCTATCAGCCTCTCTTAATGATAGGTTAAGATATGCCATATCCTTTAGACTTCCGTTTATAGTTAGCATTCCATTATCTACTTTTATATTTTTGAAATTTTCCTCTTGTAATTGTCTTTTAACCAAACTTTCAAGTCCAAAGCTTGTTGTAATTAAAATTTTTTCCATAATAAGTTTATTATATCAAATAAGAGCTCATTTTAAAAAGAAATTAAAACTAATGTTAATTTTCATAAAAATAGGGTAATAATAAAAATGTAGATAAAAACTTTAGGAGGAATAAATGTTATTAACACAAACAGTACAATCAGGTGATTGGAAAAACGAAAAACACGTACCAGAATTAGAATACAAAGAACTAGATGAAGGTAAATATGAAGTTTCTGCTGCTGTAGGAACAGAAATTGAACACCCTAATACACTAGAGCACCATATAGTTTGGATAAAAGTATTTTTCATTCCAGAAGGTAGCAAGTTACCTATAGAAGTAGCAGATTATAATTTCTCAGCTCATGGTGAATCCGAAGTTTACTCAGTACCAAAGGCAGTAGGTGAATTTAAATCCGAGAAAAAAGGTACACTTTTTGCACTAAGCTATTGCAACATTCATGGTTTATGGGAAAACTCATTAGAAATTAAATAAGTGAATTTTACAAAAGACCTGGCGATGCCAGGTCTTTATTTATTACTATTAATCAATCCAATGGCAAAAATCCAAAACCAAATAGACCTGGTCCTGTATTTACCCCAAGACTTGGTGCTATCTTAGATGTTAAAAATAGACTTGATTTTTCTTTAAAACTTTCAAGCTTCTCTTCTAAAATTTCTTGCCCTCTTTTATATCCTGCATTGGATATTATCATATAATATTTATCAAGCTTACCCAAGTATTCATTGGCTAATTTTTCCATTTCTTTTATAACCTTTTTCTCACCTCTACATGTTTTAACTATATGATATTTCCCATCATTTGGGTCACACAAGATTATAGGTTTTATATTTAGTAATTCTCCAACCTTGCCAAAGGCTCTTGGCACCCTACCACCAGCTATTATATATTTAAAGGTATCTAAGGTAAAAAATATTTTTGATTCTTGCTTCTTTTTTTCTATTTTTTCAACAATTTCATCAATATCTAAGCAGTCATCAATTAACTTTTTACCATATATAGCCAAAAGACCTGTAGTTAAGGCCACTGATTTTGAGTCTATCACCCTAATATCCAGTTTATTATAGTCCATTTGCTTACATAAGTTATAGAAACCAGTGAAGTTTTTAGAAATTGTTATAATAATTAACTTTTCATATCCATCATTTACTATCTGATCAAATTTTTCTTTTAATTCTCCAGGTGATGGAATTGAAGTTTTTGGTAATTTTTCATTTTTTTCCATCCACTTATAGAAATCATCTGGACTTAGCTCAAATTGTTCCTTATAAAATTTTCCATCTAAATTCACATAAAAAGGCATCATATAAATGCCAAATTCTTCGCTTTTTTTTATGTCGATATCAGATCCAGAATCGACCAAAATTGCAATTTTTTCCATTTTTACCTCTTATTCCTTTATATCTACTATTATTTTTTGACCCTTATCTATTATTGGCCTAAAAATAGTAGAATCTAATTTTACTTCTCTTTTAAATCTTTGACTTATTGTTTCATGATCTCCACTATGAAGGGGAAACATCAATTGTGGACTTACGCTATTAGCAAAAATCTTTGGTCCTTTGTAATAATTTTCTTCAAGTCTATAATCCACTGGGAAAAAGGCTATATCTATTGAGCATTCTTTTATCTTTTCAACTTCTTCGATAAAAGAATAATACTCCTTCTTATCAGTTTTGTCATCATTATCTTTCCATGCCCAATAATTTAAATCTCCTGCATGAAATATAGATATTCCACTTACATAAAGTAGAATAGATATTCCTACATCGGTTGACCCAAATGTTTTTATCCCAATGCTTTCCTTACCTATCTTAATATCTTTATACCTATCCTTTCCTATCAAAAGAACATTTTTTGATGAATAAAGTGATTTTAATTGGTCTATACCAAGCTTACTATCCTTTATATATATAATATTGTCTTCACTTTCTAAGTAAGCAATGTCTTCTGAAAGAATATAGGTATATTTTTCCATATTAGGTATTTTAAGTATTTCAGATGTATAATGGTCAGAATGTCCATGACTTGCTACAAAGATAACCTTTTTATCTTCTGGTATATTTAAAACTCCTTTGTAATAGTCAAATATAATAAAATAGTCTCCTATCTCTACAGTATAACATGAATGATAGATATATGTTATTATAATTTTTTCAATCATTTATAATCTCCTAGTTTCTTATAATTAATCTATACCCATTTAGAATCATAAAAAATGATTTTTTGGATTATTAGAGTAATATAAAATTATGAGGAGTTAATTATGGCAAATACTAAAACAAATGCGATGAGAATATTAGAAAATAATAATATAGAATATGAAGAGATAGAATACGACTTAGATGGAGAATTTATCTCTGCTGTGGATGCAGGTGAAAAAGCTCATGAAGACCTTGATATTATGTTTAAGACTATAGCCTGTCTTTCTAAGGATGGATATGTAATAATATATCTTGTAAGAAGTTATGACTCAATTGATATGAAAAAGGCTGCTAAAATTGCTGGGGTTAAATCCATATCAATCCTTCCAACCAAGAAGTTAAAGTCAACTGTAGGCTACCAAAGAGGAGAAACAAGTCCTCTTGCTATGAAAAAAAACTTTCCTGTCTTTATTGATGATAGTGCAAAAGAGCTTGATAAAATGATTGTATCAGGTGGAAAAGTTGGTGTTTCCATAGTTCTTAATCCAAAAGATTTGGCAAAAGTAACTAAGGCAAAATTCGAAAATATTAGACAATGAAAGTAATAATATTTAAGGATGGGAAAGCTTTTTTTTATGAAGGTAAGAATTCATTTGAAATAAGGAAAAATTTAAAAAAACTTTCTTATTATAAATTTGGTGAATCAAATGAATCTGATAGAATAAAACTTCTTATAGAAAATGATAAAGATGATGAAATTTTAAGACTTTTAGTAATTCTTTCTCCAATTTTCATAACTATATTTGATAATTCAAATGACCTTTCTTTTTTTAAAGAATATCTTAAGCATTCAAATTTCACCTATGGACTTTATCCTAATTTTTTTGAAGGATTTGATAGGGATAAATATTTTGAATTTTATAAAGGACATGAAAAAAATGAAGATATAGTATTAAATTTTGATAATACTATAGTTTTTACCATAAATTATATAGAAGATAAATATATAGTATCCCTTATAGCATTAATTGAAGTTCTATTTAATAAATACAATAGAAGGGTACTTATAGACTACTTTAAAGAAATTAGAAACGATATAGTTATAAATGGTAGACGATCTATACTTGCAAATGATATATATGCTTTCTACCTATCAAAATATCTTATAAATTGGGCACTCGACTTAATGAAGATTGTAAGATATAAGGATAAAAAAAATTTTGAATTAATAAGACCTATTTATGAGCTTTCAAACAATTTAAAAAGACCAATAATAAAAAAATCTAATAAGAATCAATAAAATAACCCCATAAATTGTATCTAATTATATATGGTCCTTTTACTAGGTCTATCCAATAAAAAGATTACATATCAAAAAACAATTTATGGGGCCAGTTAATTATTCAATAACTTTTTTCTTAGTTTTTCCTTTTATTAATACTAATGAACCTAAAAGTACTAAAATCAGTCCAAAAAATAGTCTTATTGTAAATGATTCACCCAATACTATAACGGATAAGATTGAACCAAAGATTGGTATAAATAATTTAAATACTCCAAACTTATTCGCTGAATGGTTTTGTAGCACTATTGTCCATATAGTAAATGAAGTAGCCGTTATAAAAGCACCATATAATAACATAATAAGAGCCTTAGGAGTAAAATAGAGTTCATTAACTTGTAGAATTTTACCAAATATTAACAAAGGCAAGGAGCCTATAAGTAGAGCGAAGCCATTTAATAGGTATGGACTTTGACCTTTTGAATATTTTCTTATTAAAACTGAACATAGGGCATTTATAAACGTTGATGTAAAAATAAAACCTTCACCTGTTATCTTAAATCCACCACCAAATCCCTTATTCGAATTTACTAAAACTATACCCAATGTTCCTATAATCAAGGCAAAAATTGTATTTATGGATAACTTATCTTCAGGAACAAGTACAAGTGATATCAAGACAATCATAAATGAGTTTGATGCTTGGATTATAGATGACTTAACACCTGTAGTATTAGAAAGTCCTATATAATAGAAAAAATATTGAAGGCTTGTTTGAAAAAGTGCAAGTATAATAACAAACTTTAAATTTATTCTCGATAAAGATATTTTTTCTTTTCCTAATATAATTGCGTATAAAAAGGCAAGTATACCCGCCATAAAAAACCTTATTCCAGCTATATATACTTTAGAAAAGGTATCAAAACTTTCTACACCAAGCTCAATATATGTTGATTTTATTAAAGGAATTGCACTTCCCCACAATAACATTGCAATCAAGGAAAAAATTATGGCATTTTTCTTATCTTTTAACATGAATCTCCTATCTTTTTTTAGCAAAATATGAAATTGAATACATACCTGGACCCACATGACTTCCTATAAGAGAACCTATTGGTGCAAGCTTAATTTCTGCATTTGGAAATTCTTGTTCTAAAAGTTCTTTTAACTTTTTGGCATTTTCATCATAGTAGGCATAACCTATTAAAACTTTATTAGATATATCATCTCTCCAATTATCCCTAAAATTACTTATTAGAGTCTTTAAAGCTTTTTTGTTTCCTCTTTCAAGCTTTAATATAGCCAACGCACCTTCATCATCAATATGAATAAGTGGTTTTACTCTTAAGAAATCTCCTATTCCCGCTTGTGTTTTACTAATTCTTCCACCCTTATATAGGTATTTTAAACTATCCACACCAAATTGGGATGCAAGAAATTTAGAATTTTCTTTTATAAATTCCAAAAGTTCATCAAGACTTTGACCATCTTTTTGTTTTTTTTCTAAAATTTCCATCATAAGACCTCCGCCAGTTGATGCTTGACGAGGATTACAGATTTCAATTCTTCTATCTTTATACTTATCTTTTAAATTTTCTTTTGCTGTTTGTGCATTTTGAAAAGTTCCAGATAGCTTATCAGATATACCTAAATATAGAACATCTTTCCCATCTTTTAGAATATCCTCAAAACAACTCTCAAAAGCCTTTAAATTGACCTGACTTGTAGAAACACTATTTCCTTCTATCATATGCTCATAAAAACTATTTAAAAGATCAATTTTATCTCCTGTTATTTCATAAATCTTATCCCCCATACTAGATTGCATAGGAATGGTTACAATATTAGAATTTTTGAAAAATTCAACATTCATATCACTTGAATTGTCGGTAATTATCTTATAGGTCATAATACTCCTCTATTTTAAATATTCTGATATTTTATTAATATCGACACTTACTTGCTCACCATTTTCCATATTTTTAATAGAAACTAGTTTCTTTTCATATTCTTCTTGACCAATTATTATTACTTTCTTGACATTTATCTTATCTGCATAATTCATCTTCTTTTTAAACTTGCCATCTTCAAGATAAATATCAATCTTAAACCCTTCATCTTTTAACTTATTTGCTATATCTATTGCATAGAAATTTAGGCTTTCATCCATTGGTATAATAAGAGAATCTGTAAAATTCTCCCTGTATTTTTCAATAAGCCCAAGTTCTTGAAATTGGTAGAATAATCTAGTAAGACCTATTGATAATCCTACTCCAGGAAGGGCTTGTTTTGAAAAGTTTTCAGCTAAATTTTCATATCTTCCACCAGAGCAAACTGAGCCTATTGATTCATATCCATCTAAAAATGTCTCATAAACTGTAGATGTATAATAATCAAGCCCTCTTGTAATAGATAAGTCTATAAGAATTGACTTATCATCAATCCCAAATTTAAGCATATACTTATATACTTCCTTTAGCTCTTTCAAACCCTTTTTATAATTTTCATTCAAATCTAAGTTTTCAAGGTAGGATAAAGTTGCTTCATTGCCTTTATCTGTGTTAATAAGCTTTAAAATCTCTTCACTTTTTTCACTTCCAACAATTTCATCTAAAAGTTCTTTTGTTTTTTCATCACCAATCTTAGCTTTTTTATCAATTGTCCTTAAAACTTCTTCCTTTTCTTCTATATCAAGAGATTCAAAAAATCCATTCAATAATTTTCTATTGTTTATATGAAAAGTTATCCCATCAAAATTAAGTTTTTGAAATATATCATAAATAACCTTAGGTATAAGAGCATCATTGTGGATAGATAAAGAATTATTTCCAATTATATCTATGTCACATTGGTAAAATTCCTTATATCTTCCCTTTTGATTTCTTTCACCCCTATAAACTTTTGCTATTTGATATCTTTTAAATGGAAAATTTAATTCAGAAAAGTGTTCTGCTACGTATCTTGCAAGAGGAACTGTAAGATCAAATCTTAAAGACATATCTTTTTTTGATGAATCTATGGCAAATATTTGTTTTTCAGTTTCTCCACCACCCTTGGCAAATAAAATATCATTTTTTTCTATTGCTGGTGTATCAATTGGCAAAAATTGATAAGATAAAAAAGTTTTTTCTATTGTATTTTTGATTTTATCAAATACTATTTGATCTTCTGGCAAAAGTTCCATAACTCCTGCTATTGTTTGTGGTTTTACTATATTCATATTTCCTTCCTTACTAAATCCAAATTAATGACCCAGTATCTAATAAATTACTGTCTGGATATAATAAATCTAATTTTTCTTTAACTATTATACTTTTAATTATATCATATGAGGACAATCTTTCTATATTTCCATTAAATAAGGCAATTTTTTCATCTACAAGCCCAAAACATCCTCCCAAAAAACCTTTAGAAAATCCATCAAGCTCAATTTCTTCTTCATTTAAAAGATAAATTTTTAGCTTATCTTTAAGTCTTTTATATATACCTAAATCAGATGTAAGTAATGAGTCATTTAAAACAATTGTAGAACATCTAGTGTATCCTTGTTTTACAAACAAGTGGTCTTTATTTTTAAAATATTTTCTTATATTTTTTTCAGTAAAATTATTGTGAATGTAGAATTCTTTAAAGGAAACTACATTATATATAGAGTCATTAGGATATTTATATGACACTTTTTCTCCTTTGATAATTCTAATATGAGGAAGTTTATCCTTATAGTACGAGCTTACACTAGCATCTATAATAATAGTATTTTCATCTACCTTACACAAAGACAGGTCTGGATGATCTGCTATTCTTTCATCAAGATTAGGATTGTCTATAGTTTTTATATATGGGATTTTTTTAAAATCTAAATAATCTGTAAATTCTTTTCTTGACTTATGGCTAATAATTAACATATATATCCTTTCATTTTAGATACAAAAAAAGCCCTCTTCGAGGACTTGTTGTGTGGAGGCGCCACCCAGATTTGAACTGGGGATAAAGGTGTTGCAGACCTCTGCCTTACCACTTGGCTATGGCGCCTTATGGAGCGGAAGACGGGATTCGAACCCGCGACCCTCGCCTTGGCAAGGCGATACTCTACCACTGAGCCACTTCCGCATATACTGGTGCCCAGAGGCGGAATCGAACCACCGACACGGGGATTTTCAGTCCCCTGCTCTACCGACTGAGCTATCTGGGCTAAACATTACTTTAATAGTATAAGCTTTATTTGCAATCTTGTCAAATATTTTTTAAGAGTTTTTATTTTTTTGTAATACTATTATATAAAATTTTGCTTGATATATTTTTAATTATACCACTTCCGTTTGTTTTGGCAAAAGATAAGTATATTAAAGCTAGCCATTAATTTAAGAATTTCTCATTCGTTTTATTTGCTAATTTATACTTTAAAAATTAAATAAAGTATAGCAATACCTATATAAATATTCATTTTAATTAGATAACTTATAATTTCCTTTATATTTGGGTATAGTAATAATACTTAGGAGGTAATATGAAATTTAAAGCTTTACACACATGTATATACACAGATAACGATAAAGAAAGTATAAAATTCTACGAAGATGCGTTAAATATGCATATAACAAGTAGAAAGGATTTTGATGATGATGATGAATTTTCACTAATTTATATGGCGAGTGAAGATGAGAAATATGAGCTAGAATTAACTTATAATCATGATGGACGTAAGTATAAACATGGTTCATATTATGGACATATGGCCTTTGGAGTAAAAAACTTTAAAAAAGCCTACGAGAAACACAAAAAAATGGGTATTGTAAGCCAAAAAATAGGCAGCTTATCTGATGGATCAGCAAAGTTTTACTTTATTAAAGATCCACAAGGTTTTTCAATTGAAATTATAGAAGAATAAAAATAAGCTATTGTAATATGAATTTTTCATACTACAATAGCTTGTTTAGTTTTATTTGTGATAAGGTTGATTGTTTATTATTTTAAATGCCCTATAAATCTGCTCAATTAAAACAAGTCTCATAAGTTTATGAGGTAAGGTCATTTTTGAAAAAGACAATTTATAATTTGCCCTATCACTTATCTTTTTAGAAAGACCATTAGAACCACCTATCACAAAAATTAGTTCTCGACCTCCACCAAAGTTCATCTCATCTTTTATCATATTAGAAAATTTCTCACTCGAAATACTTTTGCCTTCTATCTCAAGACTTATGACAAAGTCAGTATCATTTATCTTTTTTAATATTCTTTCTCCTTCTTTATCTTTAACGATTTCAATCTCAGCTTCTGATAAATTTTCTGGAGCTTTTTCGTCTGAAACTTCTGTGATTTTAAGCTTAGTAAAGGGACTTAGCCTTTTTTTGTATTCATCTATAGCATCCTTAAAATATTTTTCTTTTATTTTGCCTACGCTTACTATAGTTATATTCATAGATTGAACCTTGCCTTCACATAAAAAATAGGCATGTCTTTATCTCTAAATTTTCTTTCATATTCACTAATATAAATGCTTTTTTCCTCACTTAAATCTCTATCAACTTCTAAAATTGTCATACTAAAATCTTCAAAGTATTTAATTGATGCAAGAAAAAAATCTTCATTATCAGTCTTAAGCTCAATTACAGCCTTGTCTTTCACTATATTTTTATACCTATCTAAAAATCTTTTATGACTTAGTCTTCTTTTGTGATGTCGGGTTTTAGGCCATGGGGTTGAAAAATTAAGGTATATCTTATCTATCTCATTTTTTTCAAAAATTTTTTCAAGGTCTTCTGCATCTGCTATAAGTCCTCTTACATTTCTAAGCTCATTTTCTTTAATCTTTCTACTTGCTACTACAAAGGCATTAGTATTTACTTCAAGGGCTATAAAGTTGGTATTTTTATTATTAAACGCAATTTGACTTATAAAATCACCACGTCCTGCCCCAATTTCTAAATGAATTTCTTCTTTATTATTAAATTCTTCGTGCCACTTTCCCTTTTTATCTTCTCCACCAAAAAATATTTGTGGATTTTCTTTCATTTCTGGAATGGCGTTTTCTTTAAACCTTAGTCTCATTTCATATCCTTTCTAAACTATATCTAGTTTACAGAAAAAGAAATAAAAAAACAAGTAAAGAAAGACCTGCTAGAGGTCTTCTTACTTAAATGTTATTTTCTTTTACTTTTAGATAAGCCAAGTATTGATATTGAAATTAATCCTAAGATTGAAGATAGGGATGTGACACCTGTTTTTACATTAGAAGATTTAATGAAATTTTTATTTTCAAAGTCTGAGTCTTTTTTAAAGTTCTCTACTTTTGTCTTTTGAGCTTTTATTTCTTTTTTTATAGATACTTCCTTATCTTTTTGGCAATATTTATCTTTAGAATCTTTTACATTCTTATCCACTTTTGAGTCTTTATTGTCTGTATTTTTATTATCTTCTCTTAGAAATTCTACACCTGATAATCTTGTGTTAAGAACTTCTATTGCACTATCAACTTCTTCTTGACTTGCATTCTTATCATTTAATACCTTGATTGCATTTTCAATTGCATAGTTATATGCTCTTATATTCTCCTTATCAAGTAAAAGCTTTTTTCCTTGAATTTTTCTTATATATGCTTCAAGCTTGCTAAAGTTAGTTTTTTCTTTATTATTAGGATTTTTAATATGTTCGTCAGTTTTATTTATTGTGTATGAATCTACTATATTACCATCAGTATCCATTGTTAGAAGTCTAAACTGGTTTTTAGAGAAAGTAAGTTTTGAGAATAATTGACTTCTATCATCTAAAGATCTTTGAACAAACCATTGATCTTCTCCAATAGGATTGTAAAATTTTGCTCCTGCTGATGCAGACATTGTTAAAAACAGTGTTCCCCTAGGATCTGTAACTTCATTAGAACCATAATCTAAACTTATTCCATCAACCACTACTTTACCATTATCATAGATATAGTTATTATACGTTTTTGTGAAGTTATCTTTAATACCTGCATTAGGATCATTTTTGTGTGTTCCATAAGCTTTTTCAAAATCTAGGGCCTGTTCACCTGCAAGCATATGACCACTTCTTACATAAATATGATCATGTCCATTCAATACTAGATCTATATTGTTATTATTAAATATTTTTACTAGCTCACTTCTTCTTTGAAGTATGTCATCATCTGAGGTGTGGGTTGCTGTGGAGTATGGAGCATGATGGAAGGATACAACTTTCCACGAGAAGTTTGAACCTCTTTTTTCTTCGGCATTTTTTATTGCTTTTTCAATAAATTTAGAATGGATATTTGAATCTCTTTCATTTGAATTTATATTTAAGAAAAGAGTATCTCCATAGCTATACCAATAATCTCCAGGTATGTATGTTCTTGTTCCATCTTCATTTTCATATGAAATTGATCCAAGTTCTGATTCATTTGGAAGATAAAAATGATCAGAAAATACAGTATTTTGTAAGCTTGTATCATTCTTATCAATGTAAGTTTCATGATTTCCAACTACTGATGAGAATATTTTTTCTCTAAATAGGTCATTATCAAAGAAGTAATCATATTCTCCTTCATATCCTGCAATCTCAACATTATCACCCATTGATAAAAAAAAGTGTGGGTCAAGCTTTCTTGCAATCTCTATTGTCTTAGCAAAGTCGATTTTATCTTGATCTACCTTAGCTTGGGTATTTTTATTAAGTCCTTTAGAATCCCATACACTATCACCAGAACCTATTTGTGGATCTCCAATTAAAACCATGGAGAATTCATTATCATTTCCTAAAGCTTTAGTTTTTAGTGTTTTCTTTTCAGTTTTATAATTATCATTTTTTATATAATATTCATAATTTTCACCTGGTTTTATATCTAAAAGAACTGTATAAGTAGAGTAACCATTAGAGTCCCCTGTCTTTCTTGCCCTTTCAGGTTTGTATTCTTTTCCATTAAAGTAAAGTCTTGAACTATCCCTTATCTCTGACTTGCCAAACCAAGTTACTGCAACTTTATTTTCATTTTCACCTGGATTTATAACTACGTTTTTAACAGGAGTATCTATGGCTTTAAGCTTATTATTAGCATATTCACCATTCTTTTTACCATATTCTCCCTTAGTTTCATCTAGTTTAGCCTTAACATTTTTATCAATATTTACTACATTCTTATCTTCACCAAAAGTTTCCCTTTCAGTTTCAGTAGCCCTATTGAATTTATTTGTTCCATCGGATTCTCTTGTATCTTTTTCATTTTTTGGATATGTAACTTCATCATCTTTTGGAATATCAGCTATATTTTTTTCTACAACTTCTTTAGTTTCTTGACCTTCTACATCTGTAATATTAGCTGCTTGGACATTTGAAGTTGGTAGAACTATACTACTTGTACTTGCAATAATTAAAGCTAAGATTAACTTATTTTTTTTCATAAATAACCTCCTATTTCTTATCTATCATTACTATAAAACAAGTTTGTAAAGTTTATTATATAATTGTGTAATTATTCTGTTTGAATTATCAAGATATTTTGTTTAAATTAAAGAAAAAAATATAAGAGTCTAAAATAAGACTCCTATAATTATATTCCCAAATATGCACTTCTAACGCTTGGGTCGTTTTTTAAGTTTTCTGCCTTATCTTCTTTTACTATCCTACCAGTTTCAAGTACATAGGCCCTGTCTGATATGTCGAGAGCAAGGTTAGCATTTTGCTCAACTAATAATATTGTAGAGCCTTCTTCTTTTAAAATCTTTATAGTTTCAAATATTTTTTCAACGTATAGGGGTGAAAGACCCATAGAAGGCTCATCTAACAATAAAAGTTTAGGATTTGTCATTATAGCTCTCGCCATGGCAAGCATTTGTTGCTCACCTCCTGATAAGGTACCTGCTTTTTGATTTTTTCTATCCTCCAAAACAGGAAAAAGTTCATATATTCTCTCTATCTTTTCATTTTTTTCTTTATCTGATATTTTTGTTGCAACAGAGCCTAAATTTATATTATCAAGGACAGAAAGATTTGAAAATACCCTTCTTCCTTCAGGAACTTGGGCTATACCAAGTCTTGTAACCTTATAAGCCTTGGCATTTGTTATGTCAGAATTTTCAAAAATTACTTTTCCACTTCTTTTATCTAATAGGGAAGAAATAGCTTGAAGTGTTGTTGTCTTTCCTGCACCATTAGCACCTATAAGTGATACAACCTCTGCATTATTAACCTTTAAAGATACATCTTTTATAGCATGGATATTTCCATAATATACATTTAAATTTTCTACTTTAAGCATTATCTCCTCCATAACCTGAACCAAGATAGGCACTTACTACTTCCTCTTTTTTAACAACTTCCCTAGGATTACCTTCTGCGATTACTATTCCATGATTTAACACCAGTAGTCTTTCACATATTCCTAATACAAGTTTCATATCATGTTCGATTAAAACTATAGCAAGTTTATACTTATCTCTTATCATTCTTATAGTATCCATTAAAGCTTCAGTTTCTATAGCATTCATACCTGCAGCTGGTTCATCTAAGAGCAAAAGTTTAGGATTTGTTGCAATAGCCCTTGCTATTTCAAGCTTTCTTTGAGCTCCATATGGGAGGTTGCCTGCACTATCGTTGGCATAGGATTGTAAATCTAGGATTTTTAAGATCTCAAGTGCTCTTTTTGTAGCCTCTCTTTCTTCTTGCCAGTAAGATTTAAGTCTTAGCATACCTGATATAACGTTATATCTCATATCTTGGTTCATAGCAAGCTTTACATTATCTATTACTGAAAGATAATCAAACAACCTTATATTTTGAAAGGTTCTAGAAACTCCTTTTTGGGATACCTTATATACACCAAGTCCCCCCACACTTTCACCATCTAAAAATATCGACCCTTCGGTAGGACTATAAACACCACTTAGCATATTAAACACTGTGGTCTTACCTGCACCATTTGGTCCTATTAATCCTATAAGGTCTCCTTCTTTTACATCAAGGTTAAAACCATTTACTGCTTTAAGTCCTCCAAAAGAGATAGATATATTATCACACTTTAATATTGATTTTCTATTTTCCATCATCTTTCTCCTTCTTTAAAGCTTTTTTTCTTTTTATCTTAGCTAATAGCCTTGATATAGAAAACTCTTCTCTTCCCATCAATCCTTGTGGTCTAAATATCATTACTAAAACAAGTATTACTGAGTAAATTATCATTCTCCAATCAGCAAAGGCTCTTAGAATTTCTGGAACTATAGTAAGTACAATAGTTGATATTATAGAGCCTGTAAAAGAGCCCATACCACCCAAAACTACCATTACTAAGATATCAAAGCTCTTATTATAATTAAATACACCAGCTGCTATAACTCCAGTAGTTTGGGCATATATAGCTCCGGCAACACCCGCAAAAAGTGCTGATAAAGTAAAAGCAAAAGTCTTATATCTTGTAGTATTAACTCCAGAACTTTCGGCTGCAAGTTCGTTATCTTTTATTGCTAATACTGACCTCCCAAACCTAGATGTCATTATAGAGTACATAAAAACTACAGAAAGTACTGTTACAAAAAATACTAAGGCGAAGCTATCGATTGTAGGAATTCCTGTCATACCTTGGGCACCACCAGTTATAGTTAAATTTTCTGCAAGAACCCTTATTATTTCACCAAAGGCGAGAGTTACTATGGCAAGATAATCACCATTTAATCTTAATACTGGTATACCAATTATAAGCGAGAATAAAAAGGCTACAAGGCCTGCAAGAAGAAGCGATATTATAAAACCACCGACTCCTCCTACTAATTCAGTTTTTAAAAATATACCTGCTGTATAGGCTCCTATTGACATAAATCCTGCATGACCAAGGGTAATTTGTCCAAGATTTCCCACTGTTATATTTAATGATATGGAAAGTATTATATTTATACAAAGGAAAAATAATATAGCTTGCCAATATGAGTCTATAACTCCTCCTATAATTAAAGCTTGTATTATTACAAATGTAAGTAAAATTAAAAGAGTTGTTGCTATATACGAAATTTTCTTATTTTTATCCATATTAAACCTTCTCTTTCTCCATAGATCCTAGTATACCTGTTGGTTTTACTATAAGAACTACAATTAATACCATAAAAACAATAGCATCTGCATAGGAGCTTGATAGATAAGCTCTTGTCATTACTTCTATCATTCCTAATATAAAACCACCTATAACCGCTCCAGGAATTGAACCAATCCCTCCTACTACTGCGGCTGTAAAAGCTTTAATTCCTAGCATTGATCCCATAAAAGGAGTTATTTGTGGATAACTTGCTACATAAAGAAGACTTGCAACACCTGCAAGAGCTGAACCTATTGCAAAGGTCATTGTCATAGTGTTATCTACATTTATCCCTACAAGACTTGATGCCTTATAGTCCTCACTTACAGCTAACATACTCTTACCAAGACTTGTTTTTGATACAAATAATTGCAATATAGTAGTTAATATTATTGTAATTATTATAGTAAATACAGTTTGAAATGATAATCTTATACCAAGTAAATTTATACTTTCTTTACTAAAAAGTGATGCCACAGGTCTTGCATTGGCTGTAAAGAACTTTACAAATAAATTCTCCAAAAATAAAGAAACTCCTATAGCTGTTATTAATATGGATATAGAAGATGAGTTTCTCAAAGGTTTATAAGCTATTCTTTCAATCACAACTCCCAATAATGTACATGCAACAATCGCTGGAATTATTGAAAGATAAAGTGGAAGTCCACTTTGAAATAATTTTGTCTGTACTACAAAAAAAATTGTATAGGCTCCAACCATTATGATATCCCCATGGGCGAAGTTTATAAGCTTTGCAACGCCGTAAACCATAGTGTAACCTAAAGCTATAAGAGCATATATAGATCCTAATTGTAGACCATTAAATAACTGGGTTAAAAAATTCATACTTTCTCCTTAAAATTAAGGGCTGTTGCAAAAAATGCAACAGCCTATCAAAATTTAGTTTTCATCAGGGCTAACTGTTGAGTTAAATTTATAAGTCCCATCCTTTATTTCCATCATAGATGCTGATTTGATTGGGTTATTATTTTCGTCAAATTTGAACTTACCTGTTATACCATCAAATTCAATATTTTTAAGCTTTTCTACAACTTTGTCACTTTCGATAGATTGTGCTTCTTCTATAGCTTGTTTTACTAAGTAAATTGTATCATAAGAAAGTGCTGAGAATGATGATGGATCTTCGTTGTTTTTTTCTTTATATTTACTAACAAATTTTTTTGTTCTTTCATCTTCACTATCTAAGGCAAAGTGGTTTGAAAAACATGAACCTTCAACTAAGTTTAGTTGAGACTTATCCATAACACTTATAACCCCATCCCAACCATCGCCACCTATAAATTTAGCGTCAATACCAGCTTCTCTTGCTTGAGGTGCTAAAAGAGCAATCTTTTCATAGTAATCAGGAACCAACAATACTTCAGGTTTTGCACTTGCAATTTTTGTAAGTTGAGCTTTAAAGTCTGTATCATTTTCTCCATAAGACTCATCTGCTACAATTTCAAGATTAAGCTTCTCAGCCTCTTTTTTAAACTCATCTGCTATCCCATTTGAATAATCTGATGATGTATTTCTAAGAATAGCTACCTTTTTAGCTTTTTGATTTTCTGAAGCAAACTTTGCAAGAAGTCTTCCTTGGTAAGGATCTGTAAAACATGTCCTAAAGATGTTTTTCTTATCCTTAGTTATATCTTCTTGTGTACCTGTTGGTGTAATCATTGGTATACCATCTTTTTTAGCAATTTCTGCAACAGCAAGAGCTGGTTTAGATGTTATTGCTCCAACTATTACAGAAACTCCATCACCTTTTAGCTTATTATAAGCCGAAGTCGCATCGGTAATCTCTCCCTTATCATCGTAAGATTTCCATTCTATTTTCTTACCATTGATACCCCCTGCTTCATTTATCTCGTCTATCGCTATTAAAGCTCCCTTTTCTGATGAGTTACCATAATTAGAAACGGGTCCTGTTTGAGGAATAATTGCCCCTATTTTTATAGTATCAGAATCTTCACTAGTACTTTTAGAATCATTTGATCCACTTGAACATCCCGCAAGTGCAAATATCGATGCAAATGCCAATGCCATTAATTTTTTTGATTTTCCCATTTTTTCTTCCTCCATAATATTTATTCTTTTAATAAGTATAAATACAAATAAAAATTTATAATAATAATTATGGCATAATTTTGAATATCTGTCAAATCTTTTTTATATTTTCCTATAAATCATTTATTTTTAGGATTTTATAACTTATATTATCTTCTTGTTTCAATATTTAAATATATACAGCTTATATTCAATGAATTTTTATAATATATTATAGAATATACTTTTGTTTTTTTGATTATTTATACTTAAACTGAATATTTGATTCTAATTTGTTACAAGTGTTACAATATCTCTCTATATCTTGCTATTTATCTAACTAAATATTATAATGATACACATGGGGGAAATAATGAATAAAATTAAATATATTGATTCATTCACTTTTCTAAGAGCTATTTTTATTATTGCAATTTCAATTTTCCACACCAGAGTTCATTCACTAAGTGGCGGTTTTATTGCAGTGAATAGCTTTTTTGTATTGAGTGGATTTTTAATAATGCTTAAGTTGGAAAGTTTGAGAGGAAATGAGTTAAAAGATTACATAAGATATATCAAAAAAAGATTAAAATCCTTAATGCCAGCCTTGTACTTTGTTTTGATAGTATCATTATTAGTTTCCTTAATTTTTTCGAAAACTGTTTTTCATGATTCTATAAAATCAAGCATACCGAGTGCTCTTTCATTCCAAAATATATATCAAATACTAGTAGGAGGATCCTATTTTAAGCAAAATGGATACTTTTCAATGTTTACTCACTTTTGGTATATATCTATGCAAATTCAATTTATAGTGATTTTTACCTTGGTAAGCTATTTGATTAGAAAGTTTAGTAAAAACAAAAGATTATGCATACTCTCATTTTTAAGTCTTTGTAGTATGCTTTTAATGATTTATTTTTCTTATGATAAAGGTAATATATCAAGGGTTTATTATGGAACAGACACTAGAATTTATGCGTTTCTCTTAGGTGCTATAGTATACCTTCTTAAAGATAAATTTATAAACTTAAGTCTTTTGTTAAAAGATAAAAAAGAAACCCTCTATTATTTTATAGGTCCAATTCTATTTTTTACCTTTATAGCTTATTTTCTAGTAGATGGAAATTCCATCTATACTTATAGGCTAATAATGCCAGCTTATACAATTTTGCAGGCTATTTTAATTGGAACCTTGTTCTCCTTTGAAACATCAAATATTATTGTAATAAACAAAAGAAAGTTTGGTTTTTTTAGAAGTTTTCTATATTATATAGGACTAAGATCTTATTATATCTATATATGGCAATATGTAATAAATACCTTTATAACATATTTTCTTGCATCCTCAAGAGTCAATGTCATATATTTTTATATTTTGCAAGTAATTATAGTAATAGTATTGTCTGAGCTTACTTATCAGATTTATGAAAAGCTAAAAAATAAAAAATCCTATTTTTTTGTAAGTTTAATAATACTTGCTCTTTTAAATATATCTGCATTTTTTATAGACAATCCTAAAGATAATGATATAAAACAATTAGAGGAGAATATAAGTAAAAACAAAAAAGAAATTAGCAAAAAAAATAAGGACTATAATAAAAACAAGTCTAAGGTAAATTCTAATGATATATCTAATTTAAGTACTGATAATAAACTTAATAATGAAAAAATAAAAAATAAATCATACGATGACTTTAATTTTACTGATTATGAAAAATCTTTCCTAAAAAGTAAGTCTGTAACAGCAGTAGGAGATTCTGTTTTAATAAATATAGATAAATATCTAAGAGAATTTAACCCAAATCTCTACCTTGATGGTGAAGTTGGAAGAGATATGATAGATTGTCCTAAAATTTTGACCAATATAAAAAACAGCACTGGTCTTGGCGATATAGTTTTAATAGCGCTTGGTTCTAATGGTCAACTTGAATATCAAAATTTGGTTGATTTAAAGAAAATATCTGAGCAAAAAAAATTATTTTTTGTAAATACTGTACATAGTCAATCTTGGGAAAGTTCAATTAATAAAGATATTGAAAAATTTTGTAAGGAAAATGATAATGTATATTTGGTTGATTGGTATAAGTATGCTAAACAAAGACCTGAATTGTTTGCAAAAGACTTTGTTCATCCAAATGTAGAAGGTTCTATTGCATACAGAAACTTAATAGAAAGAGCAATTTTAAATGCTTATAGTAAATAAAAAAATACACTTGTTTTTGAAAACAAGTGTATTTTTTATTATCTTTAATCAAGTTCAAGCTTTCCTGTGTATAATTGATAATATGTGCCTTTTTTAGCCATTAAAGAATCATGGTTTCCTCTTTCTATAATTCTACCATTATCCATTACCATTATTACATCAGAGTTTTTTATTGTTGAAAGCCTATGAGCTATAACTATTGATGTAGAACCTGTCATAAGATTATCCATGGCATCTGTTACTATAAGCTCTGTTGCTGAGTCTATTGATGAAGTAGCCTCATCTAAAATTAACATAGATGGCTCATCTACAGCTGCTCTAGATATGGATACTAGTTGATTTTGACCATCCGATAAGGATGACCCATTTCCATGGATTTTTGTATCATAACCATGAGGAAGCCTACAAATAAATGAATCAGCTTTACTCATCCTAGCTGCAGCCTTTATCTCATCATCGTTTGCATCAAGTCTACCATACCTTATATTTTCATAAATAGTATCTGTAAACAAGCTTACATCTTGGAGTACCATCCCAAAAGCTTTTCTTAAGGCGGATTTTTTAATTTGATAAATATCTATATCATCTACCTTTATAGAACCCTTATCTATGTCATAAAATCTTGTTATAACATTGGTTATAGTTGTCTTTCCAGCACCAGTTGAACCAACAAAGGCTATTTTTTCACCTGGATTTGCATAAAAAGTTACATCCTTTAATATCTTATTTTTACCATCATATGAAAAGTCTACATGCTCAAAGTCAATTTTTCCTTCAAGCCTTTTATATTTTATTTCTCCATTAACTATCCTCTTCCAAGCGTAGATTCCTGTAAGGGTATTTTCTTCATGAAAGTTTCCATCTTTATCAATAGTTGCATGAACAAGGTCTATATCTCCATCATCACTTTCAGCTTCCATATCAAGTATTTCAAATATACGATTAGCTCCTGCAATAGCTTGAGCCATAACATTCGCTTGTTGACTTACTGTTGCAATTGGATTTTGTAATTGCCTTACATATGTTAGATATGTAGCAAGTGTGCCTACTGTCATTTGTCCAAGAATTGTTAAAACAGCTCCAACCATACATATTATGGCATAAGATATGTTGATACCATTTTTAAGAAAAGGCATTATCTTCCCCGTTATAGTATTAGCTTGCCAAATAAGCTCTCTTACTCTATCAGCCGTTTTATTGAACCTATCTTTTAAATTTTCTTCAAAGTTAAACACTTTTACAACTTTCTGACCTGAAAGAGTCTCTTCTATAAAACCATTCATCTTTCCAAGTTCAACTTGATTTCTTGAAAATAGTCTTGTTGATTTTGTTATTATCTTTTTTAATATAAAAAGCATAAGACCTATGGTCAAAAGTGTAAGGATTGTAAGCTTAAAGTTTATAACAAACATTATAGCAAAAGTTCCTATAAATAAAAGTAGTGATTGAAGAAGATTTGGGATAGATGATGATAGAGATTGACCTAACATATCTGTATCATTTGTAAACCTTGACATTATTTCCCCATGAGTATTTTGGTCGAAAAATTCTAATTCAAGACTTTGAATTTTCTCAAAAAGTTCATTTCTTATATCTTTTATAGCTTTTTCACTTACCCTAACCATTAACCTTGAAAAAATAAGAGATGTTATAGCAGATATTATGAATAGCCCAACCATCATCAAAACATTTTTCTTAAGTCCATCAATATTTGAATTTAAAATCATCTCGTCAATTGTCGGTTGAAGTAAAGACATACCCAAAATTTGAGTTAGGGTAGAAATTATTACAGATATAATTACCACTATCATTTGCCACTTATAGTTGAAAAGATATTTTAATAATCTTACAATACCACCATTGAAAGAATTCTGATTTCTTGAGGAATTTAATTTATTACTCATTTATATCACTTCCCTTCTGTTGCATATCGTAGGTTTTTCTATAAAATTCACTTTCCTTATAAAGTTCGTCGTGGCTACCTATAGCCTCAATTCTACCTTCTCTCATAACCATAATCCTGTCACAGTGTCTAAATGAAGATACTCTTTGAGAGATTATGATTTTTGTAAGTTTATCAGAATAAGAATTTATTCCTTCAACTATTTGACTTTCAGTCTTTGTGTCTACTGCACTTGTAGAGTTATCTAAGATTAAAACTTTTGGCTTTTTTAAAAGTCCACGTGCTATACAAATTCTTTGTTTTTGTCCACCCGAAACACCTGTTCCACCTTGACCTAAAACTGACTGATATCCATCAGCTCTTTCTTTTATAAAGTCATGGGCGCAAGCAATTCTAGCAACCTTTTCTACTTCTTCAAAACTAGCTTCAGTATCGCCCCACCTAATGTTATCTTCAATCGTTCCTGAGAATAGGGTGTTTTTTTGTAAAACTATATTTACATCATTCCTAAGCTTTTTGATATCGTAATTTTTAACATTAACTCCACCAACTTTAACAACCCCTTCACTAACATCATAAAGTCTCGGTATAAGTTGGACAAGACTTGATTTTGCAGAACCAGTTGGTCCTAAAATACCTATGGACTCTCCCTCTTTTATATGGAGATTTATATTTTCTAAGGCATAATTGTCAGAATCTTCTTTATATTTAAATGATACATTAGAAAAATCAATTGAGCCGTTTTCAACTTCAAGTCCATCAATTTTTTCGTGATTTTTCATATATGGCTCATGTTCTATTACCTCTGCTACACGGACAACTCCTGGACTTGATGCCATCATTTGCATTAAAACCATAGAGATTCCTATAAAGGCAGCTAAAAGCATCATAGCATACATAATAAAACTCATTAACTCTCCTACTTGGATTTTGCCACTAATAATTTCATTACCACCAAACCACACAAGAGATGCCATTGTTCCAAACATTATTATATTTGCAATTGGACCAACATAACTCATTGCACCACTTGCCTTGTCTATTAGCTTATACATGGTAAAGTTTTGTTTTGCAAGTTTTTTAATCTCAAAATCATCTCTAACAAATGACTTTACCACTCTTATATTTGCTAAAGATTCTTGAACAATAAGGTTTAGCTTATCAAATTCTTTTCTAAATTGTTTAAATCCAGGTATAGCCTTCGACATAGTGAAAAATATGGCTATTACTAAAAGTGGCATGGTAACTAAGAATAATAATGATAGCTTAGCTGATACATTTACAGATAAAATTACGGCAACGATACCTGTAACTACAGTCTTAATTATAAATCTTGTTCCTAAAAATACTGAAAATATAATTTGTTGTATATCACTTGTAAGCCTTGTTATTAAAGATGAAGTTTGGAACTCTTCTAAATCCTCAAAACCATATTCTTGGATTTTACCAAATGCGAGCTTTCTTAGGTTTGCACCAAACCCTGAAGATATTGCAGAAGCATGTTTTGTAGCAACCATACCTGCATACATACAAAATAGTGAAACTAAAATCATAACTGCACCTAAGATAAATGTCATCTTTATATCCGACTTACTTACTGCCATATCAATTATAAATGCCATTATGGTAGGTACAATAAGCTCTAGAATTGTCTCTATTGTTGTTGCAACCATAGAGATCTTGGCATTTTTCTTATACTCTCCAACAGCAGGCATCAAATATTTGAAATTGACAAAAAATTCCTTTAAACTATTCAAATTACCTCCCTATTTACTTCCATTAAAATTTCAGCAAGTTCAGAAAAGTCATCTGCCATCTTCTTTATCTTTTCTTCCCCCAACCTATCATAAAGTTTTGCATTAAATTCGATAAGTGGATTAAGATAATTTCTGGCATATTGTTTTCCTTTTTCTGTCAAAACTAAAATTTTAAGTCTCTTGTCACTTTCATCAGTGACTGTTTTTACATATTCTTTTTCACATAATTCCATAATTATATTATTTATAGTTTGTTTGGCAACAGCCATTTTTTCTACAATCATAGATTGGCTTACACCTTTCTCATAAATTAGGGTTAAAAAAATAGCAGTCTTTATGCCATTAGCATTCATATCTTTGAAGCTTTGGCTTTTTAATCCCTGCACTTTCCTAATTAGAGAAAACAACTTAAAAATATAAAGTGATTTTTGATTTTCCATCTATATCCTTTCTATAATCATATATATTACTATAGTCCTAAAATGGACTTTGTCAATAGCCATGTTGAATTTTTGTTGTATAATAGCACTTGAGGTGAAATATGATAAATTATTTAAAAGAATTAAATATAGATGATAAATTAATAGAAAAAATTATGGATTTTAGAGATAGCAATGATATAGAGGATAAAGATCAAGAAAGGATAAGAAAACCTGAATTTAAATATTATGGTAAAAATATATTAAATAAGGCAATAACTGCAATCTTATCTGGTGAAAATATTCTTTTATCAGGTCCAAAAGCAACAGGTAAAAATATCCTTGCCCAAAATCTTTCCTATATTTTTAACAGACCTTCACGGGATATTTCCTTTCATGTAAATACCGATTATAATTCTCTTATTGGTGCTGATACATTTAAAGATGGAAAAGTAGTGTTTAGAAAAGGACCAGTATATGAATGTGCAATGAAAGGCGGCTTTGGAGTCTTAGATGAGATAAATATGGCAAAAAATGAAGCTATATCGCTTCTTCATGCAACACTTGATCACAGGAGAATTATAGATATTCCTGGTTATGATAAGATTCAACTTCATGACAAGACAAGGTTTATTGCAACAATGAACTATGGTTATGTTGGAACACGCGAGATAAATGAAGCTCTTGCTTCAAGATTTATGGTAATAAATATGCCTAATATTACTAGGGAGAATTTAAAATCTCTACTATTAGACAAATTCCCAAAACTTAAAGAAAAATACCTTAATACTTTTATAGATATATTTGAATCTCTACAAGAAAAAAGCGAAAATTCTGAAATTTCTACTAAGTCTGTAGATTTAAGAGGCCTTATTTCAGCAATAGAAACAATGAGAATTGGTCTTAACCCTTATGATGCCATAGAGATGGGGCTTATCAACAAGTCATTTGATGAATTTGAAAGAGAAATTGTAAGAGATACAATTGATAATAAACTACCAAAAAATATATATGAGAGCGTCTTTAATGACTGATACTTTTGAAAAATTAAGGGCTATGAACGTTATTTGGGATTATGCTGGTGATTATTCAATCTTTCCAAAAAATTACTATCCAATGGATGAAAATTATAAAAATATAATAGAAGGTTTCAAATTTAAAAATTTTAGACTTGACCTATTTTCATCCTTTTTCTCTTATCTTAAAAATGATAATCCATTTTTTGAAGAATTTAAAAATATTAGCCTACTTTTATTAGATGACTTAGCTTTTAGAAAGCTTAAAGAAAGAAATTTAGTGATAGAAGATTTGAGAAAATCTTATGCTAATTTTATCCTCAATAAATATAGATATAAAAAAGAAACTGAAAATGTATTTGAACAGATTGAAAAAGCCTACTATGAAAAAGTATTTGGTAGGACTATAAAAGAGGGAAAAATTGTAAGAGATTTTTATAAAGAGCTTTTTTCAATAAATACTTACAAAAGTCCTGAGATTATAAAAGATTTGGATGTGCTTTTTAAAAAATACTTTTTGTTTGAAAGATTTGAACAATATAATGAACTCTTTGATCAAATGATTGAAGAAGAAAAACCCAAAAATTTTGATAAAGAGGATTTAGATGATTCTGAGATTGAAAAAAATATAAATGACCAATTTGAAATCCAATCTGCAGAATTTAATGGATATATATATTTTGAAGAAAAAAAGAAAGATACTAATAAGGATATCTTTATATTTGAAGGGGATGATAAGAAAAATAAAAGAGAAGATAATTTCATAGAAGATTTTTATGGAAAACTTTCTATAAGTAAGAAAAGACAAGAACTTCTAGAAAGAGAACTTGCTAAAGGAATCCATAAAGGTAAAAAACTATACTTTACAAATGGAGAATACACAGACAGTCCAAATGCTAGATTTAATCAAAAGATTAGAAAAAAACAAAGTGATAAAAATAAAAAATATATAGAAATAAACCTATCTATAAATAATAGAGCTATAAATGAGCTTAAAAGAACTATAGAAAATTCACTTTCTAACTATGAAGAAGATGAGCTTTATAGGAAAAACTATGGACTTCTTGATTCAATAAATGTTTGGAAAGCAGAAATTTTAAATGACTCTAAAATCTTTTTTTCAAATAATAAAGATCCTAAGCCTAAATTTCAAATTGATTTATTAATAGATGGATCAGCTAGCCAAATAAAAAGACAAGAAGTTGTGGCAGATCAAGCTTATATAATTGCAAGTGCTATGGACAAAGTCAACATTCCTATAAGAATCATGTCTTTTTCAACCCTAAGAGACTACACAGTATTTAATCTTTATAGGGACTATAAGGATAAAGGGAAAAATGACAAAATATTTAACTTTTTTGCATCAGGTTCTAATAGAGATGGTTTAGCCTTTAAGACTATTCATAAACTTATTAATGAAAATATGGATGAAAATGTAAGAAAAATTCTTATAATTCTTTCAGACGGTAGACCAAATGATGAAAAACACAATATAAATAATGTAAATGCCAAGATAAAAGATCAATATATAGAAAAAAAGGCTGTAGATGATACTGCAAAAGAAATTAGAAAGCTTAAAAGTGATAGGATAAGTGTCCTTGGTGTTTTTACAGGTGAAGATGAAGATATAGAAAATGCCAAACTAATATATGGAACTGATTTTTGTAGAATTACTAAACTTGAAAATTTTTCAAAAGTTGTATCAATATATATGAAAAATATAATGACAAATTAAAAGACTGAAAAGACGGATTATTTAATCTGAACTGACCCCCAAAAGTTAGACCAAAAAACTAACTAGAGGAGGTCAGTTTTTTAATGGCAAAATACAGTACAGAATTTAAAGTGATGGTCGTAAAAGAGTATCTAAAAAACACAATAGGATACAGTCAATTAGCTAAAAATATAAAATACCACAAGAATGCATAGTAAGGAAATGGGTAAATGCGTACAAATCTCAAGGCTATGAAGGACTAAAATCAAAAAACGAGGAAGACCTTCAAATATGCCTAAAAAAATCAAACTAAGAACGAAGAAAAAAAGATATTAGAAATCAGAAAAAAATCCAAACTATGGATATAGAAGAATAACAGCAATGTTAAAAAGATTAGGATTAATCATAAACAAAAAGAAAGTACAAAGACTAGTACAAAAACTAAAAATACAAGTAAAGAGCTTTTCCAAAAAAACAAGAAAATATTCATTATACAGAGGAACTGTAGGCAAGATAGCAGAAAACAAAATAAAAAGATCTTTTAAAACAAATAAACCATATACACAAATAATAACAGATACAACAGAATTCAAGTATTTAGAAAAGGATAAATCAGGCACATATCAAATAAAGAAACTTTATCTAAATCCATATCTAGACATGTACAACAGCGAGATATTAATCTACGAAATATCAAAAAATCCAAATCTAGAACCAATATTAAAGGCTCTAGATAAAGCAATACACAACCAAATTAGAGTCAAATGGAATAACTCAATCAATGTCAAGAAAAGGCAATTGCTTAGACAACTCACCAATGGAAAACTTCTTTGGAATTTTAAAACAAGAAATATATTATGGTAGAAAATTCTATTCATATGAACAATTAAAAGAAACAATAGAAAAATATATTAAATATTACAACGAAAAAAGAATAAAAGAAAAATTAGGATATTTAAGTCCAGTAGAATTTAGAAAAAAGAATGTAGCATGAAAATTTTTCTACCCATAGGGGTAGAAAAGGTAAATAAATACCAGAGTAAGTAAAAACTCAATCTGGTATTTAGTACAACTTTTTTGGGTCGCCTTAATCCTTTTTTCAGTCTTTTTTTATTATTTCTTTTTTAAAAATCTATGGTAAATATGGTTTACAAGCTTCATTACCTCTGGAATTCTCGCCAAGAGTATGGTAAATAAATAAAAAATACCAGCTATAATTATGGATATAAATAAACTAATTACATAGCCTAATTTAGGGTTCAAGCTTTTATATAAAAAGTGAGCAATAAGACCCATCATTATAGATAATATTGCAATTTTTATTAATGATCTTAGGCTGGTTTTAAAATTCATAGACCCAAAATTATCTCTAAACTTATAAAATATCATCAAGGCTCCAAGACCTGCAGAAAATGTTGTAGCTAGTGCAAGACCTTCTAATCCAAACACCTTAAGTAAAATGTAGTTAAATATAACATTTATTATTTGTTGAATAACCACAATTATAACTGGAGTCTTGGAATCTCCTACTGCATAAAATCCCTTATCTATTACATCAGATAAGGACTGAAATATTACAAATGGTGCATACATTACAAGCATTGATGCTGTTTTTATAACTGAATCATCATCAAAGGCTCCTCTTTGAAATACCAACCTGATTATAGGTTCAGATAGGCTCATCATTCCAAGAGTTGCTGGAATTACTAAAAGCATAGTCGTAACTATAGCAGATTTTAAATGAATTTTCATATTTCTAATATCTCCACTTTGTCCAAGATTTGAAATAGTTGGAAATATAGATGTGGTCACTGAAACTGTAATAACACCTGTTATAAGAGCAAGTAAGGTTTTTGAAAATCTTAGAAATGATATTGAAGCATTCCCAAAAAAGTAAGATGCCATAGAGTTATCTACTGTAAGAGATATTTCACCTGCAGCTGAAGAAACTATAACCGGAACTGCTATCATTATTAGTGATTTTATATACTTATTATGTATATCTATTTTATTAATATGCCTATATCCATGCTCTCTTGCAGTTTTAGGAAATAATATATATTGTAATGCATTACCGAGAAGACAACCTACAGCAAGAAAATATGGGTTTTTGCTAAGACCACTTACTATAGTAAAAGCTATGATAATTACATTCATTATTATTCCTGTAATTGCTGGAATAAAAAAATTACCCTTTAAATTTAGATATCCCCTAAATACAGCAGAATAAAGGTATGCAAATATCGCAAACATTATTATCCTTGTGAATATAACTGCCATATCTAAAAGGTCACCTTCAAGATCAGGCGAAAATATCTTACAAAATATCCTTGCAAAAATAAAGCCAAATACTACTGCAACAAGTCCAAATATCATAAGTATATTAAAAATATTTGAAGTAAACTCTTCTGCTGCAGCTTCTCCCTCTTCATTTTTAGCCTTGGTATATATGGGTATGAATCCATAAATAATACCACTTGCAACAAAGTTTGCTATAACTACTGGTAGAGTATTTGCTACAGCATAAATCGCTACAACATCCCCTGTACCATAAAAATATGCCATTACAGATTCCCTAGCAAAGCCAAATACTTTGGATAGAATTGTAACTAACATTAACATAAAAGCAGTTTGTCCCATAATTACCTCTCTTTAATTATAAAATTTATTATAATTTAGTATCACTTAGATATTATATCAAATTATAATAATAAATTAAAAATAAGCACAAGAATTCCTTCCTGTGCTTTAATTTTTATTTGATTTTCAAATATTCCTCAAGTGAAAGGTTATTATCATACATATATTTGGCATTTTCTACACCAACATACCTAAAGTGCCAACACCTTTCCTTGTGCTTTGTAATAGACTCTTTTTCTTTTGGATATCTTTCTATAAAACCATACTTATAAGCATTTTCCTTAAGCCACTTATATTCATCTGTATCTTTGAACTTTTCAGAATATTTATTATCCTCATCAGTAAAAAAGTCAAAAGCTGTACCTGTTTGATGTTCACTTGTAAAAGGTAAATCTTTATCTACATGGTCTTGATTATTTAATTTTTCTTCTGTCTCTGGAAGTCTATAATCGGATGCAACTCTTAAATCTAGACCTTCTCTTTGCATATTATTAATCATAGTAGCTAGGGCACTCTTACTTGTAGCATCAAGTCCTGGTCTAAAGTCTTTTGGCAAGGGATTGTTCTCATTTACAAAAACTATTCCCTTTATTACATTTATTTGACTTTCCTCATCTAATTTAGATAATCCATATCTATTTACATAGTAAAAATTGTCACCAACTTTAATTTTAGAAAAAGAGTTTTCAGTTCCATAGTAAGCTACATAATCTCCCTTTTCAATAACTTGGTCAGTTTTTGTAAAATCTTCTGGTTTTTGATAACAATATTGGGTATTTAAAGCTCTTACAAATGATTTTTGAACATTTTCATATCCATCATTTTCAATTTTAAGCCCATCTTTTACTTCAACTTTCTCAAAGCCAAGTGGTGTTGCTATTTGAGTTTTAGTTTCTTTCTTTTTTTCAATCTCATCTTTCTTATTTGCTTGTGCTGTTCTATTTTCAACACTTCTTCTTATTGGAATTTCTGTTTTATCAGAGTTTAAATCTATGTTAAAGGCAGCGGTTAAAAGTCCTATGCCTATTCCTACTTTTATTATCTTATTTTTTAGTCTTTTCTTTTTTTCTCTTCTTTTTTTGCGTCTTAAATCTCTAATGCTTTTATTAGCCATTCTTTTATCTTCCTTACATTTATTTCAATATAATAAAAATTTACATCTAAAGGGAAATTTTTAAATAAACTATAAATATATTTCAATTTATAAGTAAAATTCATTTAAAAATTTATTAAATATTTCTTCAAATCTATTATAACACAAGTAAGAATAAATATATAGACTATAATCATATTTTATCGAATATTTTTTTAAAATTTAAGCCGCTATTGAAATAGCAGCTTTTATAGTTATTTAAATAAATGTTTCAATCTATCAAAAAAGTTATTTTTCTTATTTTTAGAATTTTTGAATTTATTATGATTTATATTATTTGGAATTATTCTGGATTCCTTAACCTTATTTTTTTCTCTAGCTCTTTTTATGGAAATTTCTATGAATTTTTCTTGAGCAATAAGGCCTATTTTTTTCTCAACCTTTTTATACTCACCTTTAGAGTTCATCATCCTAGTCTTTACATCGTCTGCAAACATTATATCCATAAATTCAAGTATTCTCTTTTTTATATCTTTTTGATAAATAGGGCAAGCAACTTCCATCCTATTTCTTATATTTCTTGTCATGAAATCAGCAGATGATATAAACAATTTACAATTATCACTTTTCCCAAATTGATATACTCTGTGATGTTCTAAAAATCTTCCTACTATTTGATGAACATTAACATTTTCTGTTCTATTTTTAATTCCTGGTAAAATACAAGTAATTCCTCTGATTAAAAGATCAATTTTAACCCCTTCGTTTGAGGCTTCAGATAATTTATCTATAAGTTTTCTATCTGATATAGAATTCATCTTAAGTCTTATATAGCCATCTTTTGTTTCTTTTTGCCTTTTAATTTGCTCATTTATTAACTCATCTAGTCTTTCTTGCATAGGCTTTGGAGAAACTAAAAGATGCTTATAATTTCCTTCAAGGTTTCCAATCATTATATTGTCAAAGACTTCCTTAACATCTATGCCAATTTCTTTATTTGATGTCATAAAAGAAAAGTCAGTATAAAGCTTGGCAGTTTTTTCGTTGTAATTGCCTGTTGCAACTTGGGATGTATAATTTATCTTATCATTCTTAATCCTTGTTATAAGGCAAACTTTAGAATGACACTTATAATCATCAAAACCATATACAATCTTACAACCAGCATTCTCAAGTCTAGATGACCATATTATATTGTTATTTTCATCAAATCTTGCCCTAAGTTCCATTAGAACAAATACTTCTTTACCATTTTCAGCTGCCCTTATTAAGGCCTTAGCAATTTCTGAATCTTTTGCTATCCTATATAAGGTTATTTTAATAGATATAACTGATTCATCTTCACTTGCTTCATTTAAAAGTCTTATTACTGAATCCATTGACTCATAGGGGTAAGATAAGAGTATGTCTTTTTCATCTATTTGATCAATCATTGGCCTATTCTTATCTACCATAAAGGATTCTTGTGGAGAAAATCTATTATATGAGCATTTATCAATAAGACTTTGAGGCATATCTTCTAGCATATCATAAATAAATCCTGCCCTCATGGGAGATGATGTGATAAAAACACTTTCTTTCTTAAGAGATAATTTTTCTAAAAGTAGATTAAATACCTCTTCTTCTATCTGTTCATCTAATTCAAGTCTTACAGGTTGAAGTCTTTTGCGCCTTTTAAGCACATCTTTCATATAAGACCTATAATCAAGATCTACATCATAATCATCATCGTCATAGGAAATATCTGCATTTCTTGTAACTGACATTATGTGTTTAGATTGGCACTTATAATTATCAAATACATTTTCTCCAAACTCTTTAATTATATCCTCAAGTAATACAATTGATGTTTGGCTTACCTTAAGATATCTATCAATCTTATCTGGTACGTAAATTATTCCAAAGTAATTCCTATCTTTTTTGTTGAGTCTTTCCTTGACTAGGTTAAAAATAACATTTATTGATAGGTTTGGTAGTCTTGGAAATGGCCTTACCCTATCTACCACTTGAAAATTTAAGATGGGCTCTATTTTTGAATCAAAATAGAATCTTGCTGTATCATAGTCTTTTTTATCAAGGTCTGATACCTTGCTAATAAAGATTCCCTCACTCTTAAAGTCATTAATAATCCTTTTATAGACTTCATCTTTTTTTTGATATAATCTTTTACATTCAATCATTATAGCTTCAAGTTGCTTTTCAGGTGTCATATTTGACTTATTGTCAACAGCTTTTTTCTTGAGTCTGGTCAAATCTTCTAAAGATCCTACTCTTACCATAAAAAACTCTTCTAAATTTGTATCAAAAATTGAATAAAACTTAAGCCTTTCAAAAAGTTCAACCTCTTTATCGTCTGCTTCATCTAAAACTCTCTCATTAAATTTAAGCCATGATAATTCTCTATTTTGAGTAAAAGATATATCCATAAAATTATTCCTTTCTTAAAACTTTGCTATATACATACCCCTCTCTTACACCTGTTTGGCTAATATTTATAATGTCTGAATCAAAGTACTTAGCAATCTTATTAAGTATAATCATTCCTGGTATAAGAGTATGAACTCTATCAGCTTTTACAGATAAAATCAAATTTAAAAGTTTCTTACTATCATAATCTATAATATCCTTAGTCATATCTTTAAGCTTTTTTCTATCCATACTTGAATTAGACTTATCTAAATTATAATATTCATTATAAAGTTTAAGGCTAGCTCTTGCTGATCCACCTACACCACAAAGTGTATCATGATATTCCTTATAAAACTTATTTTCAACTAAAGAATTTTCAATTTCTGCTTCTATATTCTTCATATCCCTTTTATTAGGAAATAAAAAATCTACATAATCATTATAGGCTGAAAGTGAACCTGTATTTAAAGAAGTTGATTTGATAACCTTTCCTTGTTCAATAATCACAACTTCACTAGAACCACCACCAATATCAGTTAAAACTCCCTTATCAATAGCAAGGGATGAGTTGGCACCAATAAAGGCAAGCTTTGATTCTTCTTCACCAGATATAATTTCTATTTCAAAACCAATCTCATCTTTTACCTTTTGTAAAATCTCAGTCCTATTTGAAGAATTTCTAATTGTAGCTGTAGCAAATGGATAAACATTGTTAATCTCATCAAAATTATTAATAAGTAACTTAAATTCATTTAAAGTTTGAAGAAGCCTTTCTACTCCTTTATCATTTAACTTTCCATTTTCTATATATGACCTTAGACTTGCTCCCTCTTTTTCATTAAAAAGATTATAAATTTTGCCATTTCGTTCCTTATAAACAGAAAGCCTAATTGTATTTGATCCTATATCTATAACTGCATATATCATATATATTCCCCTTTTTATTTAATTTAAATTCATGTAAAATCTATGTAATATTTTTTAAATATTGGCTTGTTTTACACTTATGTCCATATTCATAATTTTTTGAACCATCTTTTCAGTTACATCATTTGCATCAGTCATATAAATCTCTATATTTGTATCTTTGCTTTCCTTGAATTTAATATTTTCACTAAGAACCTTAGCAGGATCAATTATATTTGCTTCATATAACAAGTTTTTTCTAATCTGGTCTTCAATAATTGGATAGTGAGTACAAGCCAAAATTATATTCTCTGTTTTTTTCTCATTAGCAAGCTTTAAGTAATTTTTTAGATCTCTATCAAGCTTCTCACCTTCTATATAACCGCTTTCTATATAATCTACTAATTTTTTACAAGCTACTTCATAAACTTTTTTATTTGAATTTTCCTCAATTTTTTCTTTATAAAAATGCCTTTCACAAGTAGCTTTTGTTGCCATTACAAAAACATCACCATCGACATTTAAAGCCTCTTTTACACCTGCTTCAGATATAGATATGAATTTTTTATTAAAATATTTTTTTAAGTCATCTAGGGCAAGAACAGACATAGTATTACAAGCAACTATAAAAAAATCTATATCTTTCTTATCTAAAAATTTAACAATTTTTTTAGATAAGTCTTTAATTTCTTTTCTAGTCCTATTACCATATGGAATATTTTTATTGTCTCCAAGATAGTAATAGTTTGCCCTTTTTTCCTTTACTAACTCTCTAAGTACTGTAAGACCACCAAGTCCCGAGTCAAAAACTCCTATATTAGTCATCTATTAAACTCACCCTTTCTACAAATTTATACTTATTTATTAGATTTTCATATGCCTTACTAATATCATCTTCATCAAAAAATATAGCAAAAATACTTGCACCACTCCCACTTAGAAGAGCTTTTTCACATTTAAAATTATAAAGACTATCTCTTATTTCTCTAAGATGAGGATATGCTTCATACACCACATCTTCCATGACATTTTCAAATTTTTTTACAACAGATTTTCGAGAATTTTCGAGACCCTTTATAAGTTTAATATTATCAATTGTGCCATAATCTTTAAGCCTATCGTAAACAAACTTAGATGATATTTGAGTCCCATCATTTATAAGAAGTATTTTCATATCAAGATTTATATCAAATGGAGTCAAAATCTCACCAATACCTTGAGCTCTTGCTGACTTTTTTAAAAAGAAAAAAGGTATATCTGCACCAAGTTTTTTTCCTAAATTAAATAAACCCTCCATGGATAAATTTAGATTCCATAAGTCGTTTAAAGCCATTAAAGTTTCTGCACAATTGGTTGAACCTCCTGCAAGACCCGCTGCTATGGGTATATTTTTTTCAAGTACAATATCAAGACCTGGATCTTCTACCTTGTCCTTAAGTAAATCCCAAGCCTTATATATAAGATTATCACTAATATTATCTAATTCTTTTTTATTTGTTTTAATATTTAACTTTCCATTTTTATTTTTATTTATTATTAACTTATCATATAAACTAATCCTTGTCATAATGCTATCAATCTCATGATAACCATCCTCTCTTTTGTAAAGAGAATCAAGGCTTAAGTTAATTTTAGCATAACATTTTCTTTCCATAATTACCTCATTACAATTATACCACAAGGATTTTCCAATAAAAACTTGATTATTTAGCTAATCAGCATGTAAAAAACGTATTAAAGAAAATTTAGTAAAAATCAGAATTTATTTAGATATTGCTTAAACGATAAGAAAGATAAAAACCGCATTGTCATATTCAACTAATAATGTTACATTAAAGGAATATAAAAAACAGAAAGAAAAATCAAAAAATATATTCTTTATGAAAATAATTAGAAAATAAATTTAAAAAATGGCAATTACAAAACGCCAAAAATATAAAATAATAAATCTACTTCGCCACAAAAAGAAAATTTAATAGGAGTTTTTGAAAATCTTATCCTTAAATAATAGAGAAAATCATATTGAAAGCTACAAAATTTTTAAAGAGAAAAAGAAACTTATACAATTAAATATTAGAACTACAATAAGGAGAATATGAAATACAAAAAAATAAAATATTAATTAAATAAAATTTAAAAATATAGCAAAAACTTGAATTATTTTTAAAATATGATATAATAAATAAAACAAAAAGGAGTGATAAGATTATGAAAAATGATTGGATATTTAATCTTGATGACAATGAGATATCCTTTATAAAGCAATTTATTTTAGAATCAGGTTCATTGAAGAGTATAGCGAAGTATTATGATACTTCTTATCACATTATTAGAAATAATCTCAATCAGCTAATTGAAAAAATAGAGCTTATGGAAACAGATGAAGATCCATATATTAAATTTATCAAATCTTTAGCATTACAGGATAAATATGATTATGACACAACAAAAAAGTTAATTGATAAATATAGGGAAAGGAGTCAAGAAAATGAATAAAGAATTATTGATACTTGTTATAATTTTTGGAGTTATATTTGCAGGACTTGAGATTCAACTTGTAAAAAAGAAGAAAATGAACAGATGGATTTTGCCAATTATTGTTTGGACTATTTCTATTATAGTTGCAATTCCATATTCTCTAACATTAGTAGCATTCCCATCATTATTACAAGCGCTTATGATAATTTGTTTTTACATTGAGGATTGTTTTTTTATCAGAAAAAATACCGCTGCTGATAAAATGAAAATAAAGAATTTGTAATAGCATAAATTTAACGTTGCAACTGATTTTGTGATTAAAAAACTTAATCCAAATGAGTCTAACAGTAAATCAAAAAAGGTTTACTGTTTTTTTATTTGTTTAAAAACTTAAAAGATGAAACATGAAAGAAATACCGCAAAACATTCAATTATGGATATTAAAAAGACAAAATATAGTGTAAACCTATACTATCCTTTAAAAATTAAAATATAACAACTACAGAAAGGTTCTGAAAACAATGGCAAGTCACAAATAAGACAGCCTATAAACATTTAAAATAAGCTATCTTGCAAAAAATGGCGCGGCATTGAGGATTCTCATAAACTAAATTCTATATAACCATATATAGCTTTATATATAGAAAAATGAATATTTAATTAAAACCGTTAAAACCATATTACCATATATAATATTAAATAACGTAACAACAATCGTAACACGTAACAAAAAGACAATAGTAAAATATAGGGAGCAAACAAGCTCCCTCATTTATTTAATATTTTTCTTCTTTCCTCTAACAATTCAATTAAATCATCTAGATCTTTCTCATCTGAATATTCATTAATAAATCTTTTAGCCTGAGACCTTAATTGATAGATTTTATTCTTCTCTTTGTTTTTTTCTCTCCATCTTTCATTGGCTTTTCTTTGTGCTTCACTTGTTTTATTCTCTGACATAATACCTCCTAGAAATATACTTTTTTAATCAAGATAACAATTAATATAAATATAATGAAATTAATTGTACTTTCAACTGTAGGCTTTACTAGTTTGCATTCAAATTTGAACTTCATAATTTCATAAGTATAATGATTGTGAATAGTCAAAGGCTTAAGAGCCTTTAACTATTTCTAGTTCAATTTGGAAAATAAAGATTGTAATGGTAATTTTCAAAGTCTTTATTTTCCATTTTTTTAATTCAATCATTATACTATCCTCCTTTCATTATTAGTATACCCTATAGGGTATATATTGTCAAATATTTTGATAAATTATTTTTATTATGCTTTTTATTCTTGAAATTCCAATAACACTTCATATTTTATGATTTAAGACAATTTATTTAGTGAGTATACCTTATCCTATTACTTTAATTTAAAAATAAGCAATTACATATAAAATACAAAAAAATATCTATATATAGCGTATGGCTTTATTAAAATTTATTAAATCAATAATAGCCACTATAATGAAATAGCGGCTATTTAAACTTAATTATCCTTTAACTTTTCTTCCCTTTCAGAAATCAATAATCTCAACTCCTCCAAATCATCAAGTGTAGCTTTATTTCTTATAAACCCCCTAGCTGCACTCCTAGCGTTAAGATATCTTGTATACTCCCTATTCTTATCCTGCCATTTTTTATTAGCTTCTGTTTGACTACTATTCTTATTCATACATTCTCCTACCTTTTCTTAGAATTGCTATAAGCTTTTATTGAGATAACTAAAGCTACTACTGATATTATTAAAGTTATAATCCTTAAAGTCATTTGCTTTTAACAATGGATGAAGTATTATATTATTGACCCCATAAGGGGGAAGGATAATTATTTATCCTTCTTGCTTGCCTTGTACTGTATGATAGCAGTTGTTAGTGTTACTATCGCAGTTACAAGGCTTATTATTTTTTCAATAATATCCATTGCTTACCTCCTTTCTATATTTATATTATACTATCGATAGTAAAATATATCAAGTGCTTTTATAAAAAACAAGCACACAAAAAAAGACCACCAGCAAAAAGCCAGTGGTCATTCTACAATTACTTAATCAAATCACGTTTATATTCATCTTTCTTTACAAAAAGATTCCACCCCTCTAAGGTATTAATACTCAAATTTCTACAAGGCTTATCCAATAAACCAAGTTCAATATATTTTTTGGAAATAACCTCGGTCAAATCTTCTTTTAACTTCTTATCCACAAAAAACATATTCAATGACCTTTCAAGGTTTATCAAATTGTAAAATCTTAAAAGAGTAATAGCCTTGCTATCCTTATTTTCTTTTACTTCAAAAATATTGAAATACTTATCAACTTCATTATTGCACTTATCTAAAAGACCAAAATATTTCAAAATATTTTTAACCTCATCAAAGTTTAAAACATATAAACTACTTATTCTATTAGAAATATTAGTATTCTCAAGCTTAAATTTATATAATTCAGACTTTTCAAGTAAAGTTCCTATCTTATACGCTCTAATGTGAAGATTTAAAGTAGATTTTTCAAAATCAGTTAAATAAACCAAATCATTTACAGTCATAACAGGCTTACCCTTATATGTTTTCTTAACAAGTTTGTAAGGCTCTAGTTCTAATTGTTGATAAGTTTGTTCTTTTTCTCTAAAATAACAATTTACTAATTGCCTTTGAACCTCCCAAGCCAAATCATCAGTAAAAGATTTTACTAACATTAGGTATCCGCTTTCTGTGAAAAAGTATTGCCCTTTAGGTGGTATATTTGAATGTACGAATTTCGTACATTTAGCATTTTCAACAGTTACAAGATAATAATCTTCATTTTCTATAAAATGTTTTTGGTTCTTATAAAAATTTCTTCTTGCTGTTCCTGATACTCTTTCATGCACCAAGTCTATATCTTTAAAAGTTACTACTGGTTGGTTATTGTATAATTTTCTTTCTATACTGTTATTGTTAATTGTTATGTTGTTCATTTATATTTTAACTCCTATATGGTATAATAAGAGTAACGATATTTTATATGTCGTTACCTAAGAGATAGTTTGCCTATTTTGTTCATTTGTCAATCTATCTCTTTTTTTATTTTAATTAATTTTATCTTTTAATAAATAAATACCTTCCATTACAGTATCTATTTTTGTTTTCTTTAATTTTTTTGAGCAATACTCTATATCTTTCATCTCTTTTTCAGAAATCCTCAACGAAAGTCTTTTATTTCTTGGATAATCACCTTTAATTGGTCTACCCATTTTCTTTTTATCTTTCATATTTTAAGTATTTTTCTTTTAGTTTTTTCTTAGCTTCTTCTAAGTCTTTACTTTCTTCTAAAAGCTCCAAAACACTTTTTAAAAACTCTTTAAATTCCTTATCTGTCATAATATCCTCCTAACAATTAGCTAAGGGGCTAAGCCCCTAGCCTTATAGTAACTTTCTTATTTCTTCTTTGGCTTCTTCAAGATTTTTACTTTTTTCAAGTATTATTAAAATCAATTGAATTACCTTTTGAAACTGTTCATTTGTCATTTTACTGCCCCCTTTCTTATTTGTTAATTATATTATAATATAAGGCTACCCATAAGTCAAGCACTTTTTAAAACTTTTTTATTTTTTCGCACAAAAAAAGCCCCCACTTAAGGGGACTGATAATATATATCCTTTTAAACCATAATAATATATGCTATTATATTATCATCTCCTATAAAGGAGGTGATTATATGGAGATAGTATCTTATCTAATGGAAAATTTTATTTTTCCCTTGTTAGTTGCTCTTATCTTAAGATATATTAATAAGAAAAGCAAAAACAAGTAAAAGACAAGACGGTAGTTGCAGCTACCGTCTTTTTTTGTCTTTGATTCATGAAGAATCGTATCTTATCTAATTTCCTTGAGGGTTGATCAAGGGCTTTTTTGTGGTCTAAGAGGTTGCTTCTCTTACAAACATTATAATACCCCCTTAATCTTTTTTCAAGTTCTCTTACTCTCCCAAACCTTAGACTCAATAGCAGAATTCAAAAACTTATCAGTATTCTCAAACTCTTCCTCTAAGATTTCTTTAGTTTCTTTATCCAACATATCTAATACTGCCCTTTTAGATGAATTAAAAGCTTCTTCTGCTTCTCCTTTACCAAATCCATTTTTATCTTTTAACTCTTTTACAAAAGTTTGATTAGTAGTATTAACAGCAAGAGTTACAATCTCCAAAGCCTTATCAATAGCCCTCTTTGCTTTCTCATTCTTAATATTATTTTTTGTATACTCTTTAACTTGATCTACAGCAATTTTAATTACTGCAAATAAAGCTATAGTAACAATAGTTAGACCTAAATTATTTAATATATTTTCCATTTTTAAACTCCTTTAAATTTAAACACTAAAAAAGCGACTACTTATGTAATCGCTTAAAATTTTTTTATTTACTTAATTTATTCTATTTCAAATTCCTTTTCTAAAGCTTCTGTTAAAAGCTTAGAAAAATTTATATTAGCACTTTTCCCCATTTCGTTTAAGTAAGATGGTATAGTTACATTCTTTTTTACCGTTCTATTATCATATTTTTTAACATAATCTGTCAAATCAAGACCTACATATGATTTAAAACTTCCTTCATAAGAAAAATATTCTTTACCATTTTCATCAATGCTATTCATAATGTCAATATCTTCTAACCTTGATGATTTGGGTAGATCTTCTAATTTAGAATAATCATCAAATAAGTAGCCACCCAAGACATCATTAGCCATATATAAGGCATCTTTTATATCATCCCCACATGAAATACATCCTGGTAAATCTGGAAATAAAATTGTATAGCCATTACTTTCTTTATCTTTTAAAAATACAGCTGGATAAGATATAAACATAAATACACTCCTTTAAATTTAGTAAGGAGGGGCTATTTTAGCCCCGCTTGTTTTAAGATTACATTTTCTGTACCTTTAGGTAGGTCTTTTCCTCCATGGTCAGGTACTGTTGTAATCTTACCTGTCTTAAAGTTTTTGAATTTCTTGTGAGAACCATCACCAGATGGTATATAGGTAAATCCATTTTTCTTTAAGAACTTAATCATTTGCTTTGACGTCATTGGCATAATGATTTCCTCCTTACACTATTATTATACACATTAATACGCATAGTGTCAAATAATTTTTAAAACCTTTTTAATATTTTCTCATTAAAAAAGCGACTACTTATGTAATCGCTTAAAACTTATTTACTTAATTTATACAAAATTAATTGATTTAATGATGTATTTTCTTTTTGTGCTTGCTCCGCTAAAAACTTATGCAAACTTTTAGGGATTCTTGCTAATATCCTACCAGAGTATTTTTCTTCAATTGGTTCTGGTATTTCTTCACCATCTTCGATTCTATCTTCAATTGCCATTTCTAATAATTCACGAATATTTTTATACAATTCTTCTATTGTACCACCAACTGTTTTTACATCGTATAATTCTTCCACTCTACCAGCATAATAATGACCTGTTTCATCATTAATTTCTTTAGTAATTATAGTATATGGTAATGATAAATAGTATTGCAAATCCTTCTTCATATGTCATAAATAGGTGGGTTAATAATGAGTTTAACCACTTTTTTACCCATTTATACCTCCTTCCTATTTATATAATACTATATATGATATCATATTTCAAGTATTAAGCATAAAAAAAGAACAGCGTGGTTAAACTGTTCTAGTATAAATGGGTTTGTTCTTTAATTAAATAATACTACATATAATACTATAAGTCAATTAAAACTTTATCCAAGGTGTAGTATCTCCTGTTAATTGTCTATAAGCTACAAATCTTCTTTCGCCCGAATATCCAATATAAGATATCCACCTAAAACCATCACCCTCATACACACTGTCATAGTTTATTTTTTGTCCTTTGCCATATTGTGCAACTATTGCAGAGTTTGTGCTTGCATCCGCTCTTACGTTACATACAGCTTGGGTTATACCATACCAATTTTCGTTTTTAATAAATTTCTTTCCACCACTATATTCTTCTTGTTTTATTTCTGTTCTTTCTGTAGTATTATCTACATTGCCTATCGGTCTAAAATATCTTACAGGATAATAGCTATTGTCTAAATAATACCAATATCCCTCGGATTCGTTGTTTGTTGTTACTGTCCAATTTTGCCCAGCGTTGCAATGTATTATTTCACCTTTTCTTAAAAATATACCTGTATGTCCATATTCACCACCAGAACCACCCTCACGTCCTTTTACGAATATATCACCTCGTCTTACCTCTTTATAAGAGATTTCTTTAAGATATTTGCCTTGTCTAGCAAGCTTAAATAAATCCTCGGTAGAGCCATTCCACATTGTTTCTGGGATAAATCCGCCCTTTTTTAAGCACTTATAAACAAAAGATGAGCAATCGTCTGTATTAGAATTATAAGAAGCTTCTGCCCCTATTCGTCCACCACCCATTACATACTTAGGTACATGCCATCTACTTTTAGCATAAGTAATCATATTTTCTACATTTGCCATAAAATCCTCCTAATTTTTTGCTATACAAAAGGACTAGGTTTCTACCCTAGTCCCTATTATTTTTTTAATTCATCAAACAACTTATCTATTTTTTTGTCTAATTCTTCTATCATCTCTTTTTTTGCAAGGTCATCTTGCACATTTATAGCTATATTAAGCATATCTTTTAAATCTTTTATAGTTTCATTTACTTCTTTAAAGTTACAATTAGCGTTACTTTCGTGTATTGTAAGCTTATCCCCTAATGCTAAAACACTAGAGTTGCTATTTTCTACTGCTTTTGTCACTTCTTTTATTAAATCCTGCAAGGCTTTTGTATTTTCTTCCCTTGTTTTTTCTTCCCTTTCATCTCTTTTTCTTTGTTCTTTTCTGTCCTCCTCTCTTTGCTTTCTCTCAAACGCTCGATCTTCATCTTTCATTTTTTGTTCTTGTTTAATTTTTTGTCTTTCCATTAAAATTTTTCCGACAAAATAAAACACTAAAATAGCAATAACAAACACTGCTATTGCCTGTAATGCCCCATTATCGGTTATTATTGTATTTACTTCTTTTGGTGTTGGAGTACTCATTTATCACTCCTTTTTATATTTGCTATATTTTACATTAAAAAAGACAGCCTTTAAACTGTCTTAATTGCCAACTACTCTATTTATAAACTTCTCTTCTGTGTCCTAGGTCTATAATAAAGATTATCATTTTGTCATCTTCTATTTTAGCAAACATCCTATAATCCCCTACCCTATATCTCCATATGCCTTTTAAATCACCTTTTAAAGCTTTTCCTTTGGTTCTAGGGTCTTTTATATTTACTAAGTTTTTTATTACCCAATTTTTAATAACCCTTACTGTCTGCTTATCCATCTTAGAAAGCTTTTTATAAACACTTTCTAAGATTTCTACTTTATACACCTAACTTCTCCCAGACTTCTGTATGGTCATAGGCTTTTTCCTTGCCTATCCTATTTTGAGCTTCCAATATTCTTTCTTCATCTAATTTTAAATCATCTTCAATTTCATCTAGTATCAAATTTCTTAAAGTTTCGGATAAATTCAGATTATTAACTTTTACATAATCTTTAATTAGCCTTTCTTCATCTTTACTTACTCTAAAAGATATACTTGCCATATTGACCTCCCTATTGTATTACTTGTAATACAATTATACATTAAGAGTATAGCCTTGTCAATATATGCAAATAAATATATGTCTGTCTTAGAGTGGGGGAATATCGGATGTTCGCATTTTTACTCTTTTATATTTTAATATTTTAATATTCCCGCTAATCTTTTCATTTTTATTATTTCTAAGTCAAATTTATTTTCTTCTATATATATTTCTACAGATTTTCTTATTATCGCTTTTAATTTTTCATTATTTTTAACTTTCGAAAAAGAATTCATTATATCTTCTAAATCCTCACCTTTGTAATACATTCTATATACAAAATTTGATGTTATTACTCTTAAAAAAGCTATACTCATTGTTGTCCTTCTTTCTTATCTGTATCTAGATTTTTTGTGTCTTCTATGGTGATTTTACTTTCAGTTGGATTAGGGGTTTCTTTTTCTTTTGGTGTTTCCTCCACCCCTAATTTATCGCTTATATCCCCTAACATATCATCTATTTTACTATCTGTCAGATTTCCACCTACTATGGTAGTTTGTAGGTCTAATATCATCTTTTTTTGTTTTATTAATTCCTTTTTTATTTCTCCTATTGCAAAGGTCGGATTTAATTCTAGATTTAATATTGATATAGCCTCTTGCCTTAGGATATCATCGTTATCTTTTGTCCTATCTCCTATTAGGCTTACTACAAAATCCCTGTATGGATTTTCTTGCATTAGTCTTACTTTTGTTTCATTCAATCCACTATAATACATTTTTTCAATTTTAAACATTTTTTACCTCTTTTGCTTCACTTTTTTCTTTTGTCTTTTCTGCTGGTTGGTCTAATACTAACGGTCTGTTTTCTTCTCTTATTTTGTCTATATCTTCTTGTAGTTTTTTATTTTCTTCTTGTAGCTTTTCTACCTCTGCTTGCAATAGCAAGCTTTTATGTGTGGCTTGTGCCAGTTCGTCAATATACAATTGTGTTAACTTATCCATTATAATGTCTCTCCTTTCGGACTATCCCAACTTACAGGTTGTAGATGGTCTTTGTTATCTGCTGCGTAATAATAATAAAAATTGGTTTCGTTATCTCCAAAATAAAATAAATATCCTAATTTTTTATCAATGTGTTTAATTTTTAATACATTAGACGAGCTGGCTAATATTTCCATCTTTCCAAATCTTAGGGCGTTATATTGCATACTTGCGTTTTCGTTAAAAATAATACTGCTATCGTTATATACCTTATCAGGACTTAACCCCCACCTATCAAAGGTTATATAATTATGCCATAAATCATTTTCAAAATACGCAATCCCCAAAGATCCAGTTGCATAATGTCCTATATTTAAATCCATTCCACTATGATTTATAAATTTCGAAACTGATATCATTCCAAATGTCTTACCATTCCAACGATTATCTCTAAATTGAATTTGATTGTAGTTAATATAAACCCCTACCTGATTAGACCCGTTTAAAGTGCTAAATGTTCCTTGTACATCTATATTTGCCCCCTCAAATCTTATTTTATCAGCTCTTATTAGGGCTGTACCCGGTGTTAAGTTTATTTCAGATATTAATTCGCTCTTTTTTACTCTTTGCCTTATATCATTCTTATTAGTATCTATGTCTTTTCTAACGCTTGATACAGTTAAATTTATACTATCACTTAGCTGTTTTATGCTTGTTTTATTTTGGATTATTGTTGTTTGTAGGCTATCAAATCTCTCTCCTACTGTTACTTTTATTTGTTCAGCTATATTTGCTATTTGTCTATCTGTTTGTTCCTTGCTTGTAAAGTTCTTTTCTACAAATTCTTTTGTGCCTAGATATACCTTGTTTTTAGCGTCATTTATTGATTTATCAAAATCATCTCTTAGTTTCCCAAATTCTTTTATAGTCCCCACACTTAGGGATTCTACATTTGCCTTTATTTTGTCATTTTCTATTTTAAAATCTGCTTTTACTTTTATCAGTTCTCTTTCAATTTCTTCTTGGCTTACTGATACTATGTCTTCTAGGTCTTTATAACAAGGAGACCACTCAATAGCGGGAATATCACCTCGGCTTAATACCGCCCATTCTATCGATACTTTATTGTTATTCTTATCAGTTCCATTACCATTACTCCAAACATATAAATTAATATATGGTGGGTTAGTTTGTTCATAATGTTTTGCTCCCCAAGATACATCAGCAAAAGTCTTCCAAGGGAAAGTAAAAGATTCTATTATATAATCATCGCTTGGATAAATATATTTACCTTTAAGAATTATAGAACCACCTGAATTATATAAATTAAAGCCATCTCTCTTTTGTGTCTTTATTTTGCAAGTAAAAGTTACAAGCTCATCATCTTTTAAACTTTCACATAGTTTCCATGTGCCTCCTACATAATTTACATTATCTACAATAGGCACATTAGACTTTCTCAAAAGATTTTGACCTATCTTGCCTGTCTTTCCATCTTTGCCATCTTTGCCATTTATTTCAGTTTTATGTGGTGTCCAACTTGTATTCTTTATCTCACCTGGTTCTACTTTCAATTCAGCATAAACTAAATCTAACCTATCATCTTTATTAGACGCCTGGAATTGTATTTGTGGAACTAAATCCTTTAAATACACACCTGATATACTTATACGACCCGAGTACCCACTTATTATTTCATAACGCTCAAAAAGGAATCCATTTATTCTTAAAAAGAAGCTTTGATTTGATAAATTTAATACGTAAAGTGAAAATGTATACTTTTCTCCAGCTATTAATTCGTCAACATCATCGTTAGAAAATCCTAAATAAACCTTTAAAAGTGAATCTCCTCCAGAAGTTGTAACATGAATACCATCATTAATATTAGTATTTGATATTTTATATTTATTATCTAAAATTTTATAGGTGCAATCCTTATATGCTGTTAATTTTGTGAAGTTTCGACTATTGCGGAGCATATTCCAAGTATATATACTAGATTCTCCATCTCTACCGGGTATCCCTTGCTTTCCAGCCTCTCCCTTATCCCCTTTATTACCTTTAACCAATTGCCAAGTATATTTACTAGGGTCAGTAGAGTCAGACTTAATATAGTCTGTATAAGTACCAATATAAGCCTTATCACCAGCTTGAGAAGTTGAAAATCCACTAGTTCCTGTAGAATTATTAGCCCATGCCGTGTGAAAATATGGTGTCTTACCATCAGCTCCAGCCTTACCAGGTATTCCCTGACTTCCATCTTTGCCAGGCTTTCCATCATCTCCAACATACTTAGACCATTCATATTTACTAGGATTTATAGAATCAGCTTTTTCAAAATCTGTATAAAAGCCTATATACTTCTTGCCATTAGTTGCTGTTAATGTAAATCCAACAGCTCCATCTTGACTGTCAGCATAGGCAAAGTGCATGTATGATGTTCTCCCATCAGCTCCAGCTTTACCTGGCATACCATCTTTACCATCTCGACCAGGTGTCCCTTGCTTTCCAGGTAGACCATCTTTCCCATCTTTTCCTTTTAAAACTTTTATAATTTCCTCATCATTTAAAATTTCATCCTTTGATAATCTATCTTTAATTTCTTCAGTAAATTTATTATTTATCTTCCCCTGAGCTTCAATCGAAATATTAATTCCATTCAAACTCTTATCAATTTCCAACTGCCTATTTACAATCGGCTTTGTTTGACCAGTTTCAGGGTCAATATAAGTAGTTGTTTCTTTAATAACTTCATATATCTTGCTATCCGTCTGTTCTCTTTCACTCTTATAAATCTTAAAACTATCCTCTGTATACCTTTTAGCTGTCGCTACACTCGCTTCAATAGATTTATCAGTAGTTTCAAATCTGCCCCTTGTTTCTTCCCACATTTTATCTGTTAATTCAATTATCTTTTCTTTATCATCTATTAAATCAACAGGCTTATTAGTTAGAGAAATCTCATTTTCAAATGGCTTATAAGGTCTTTTAATAATAGAAACAACCCTAAACCTTTCTTTCGTCTTCCTATCCTTATCTATTAAATAAACTAAATCCCCAACATCATAATCTATAGCATACACATCTATCGCACTAGATAAATCCTTAACTTTTAATTTAATATCAATCTTAGGTCTAGCTAACTGTTTTAACTTCTCCTCTGCATCTTTCTTAAGATTTTCAATATTAGTATATCTTTTATCTTTCCAATAATAAGTTATAGTCCTATCAGAATAAGACTTATCTTCTATATAATCCTTTCCATCATTAATTTGATTAATTTTAAGACCATTCATTCCTTCAGGAATAATTCTTGTAGCAAAGTCAAACGATTCTACAGATATATCTTTATCATCTATATTAAAATCATCTATAAAGTATGCTCCCTTATCATTTCCTAATTTTTCCGCTATAGTTATAACCTTATTATAATTATCAACCCTATACTCAACACCATATTTTTTTATAGCTTCTCGAAAAATTTCCCAACTACTTTTGTGATCTCCCGTTATAACTCTTTTTTTATCTATTTTACCTATAATCTTATAAGTATATCCTAGAGATACTACAATTGCCTTTAAAACATCTTCTATTGTCTTATAAGAGAAATTAATACTTTTATTAAACTTTTCTTTAAACTCTAATATCTTTTGCTCACACTCAACCTTATATCCATCATAATATGGTTCAATATTTTTGATATCATAATATTGTTTATTTTCCAATACATAAGCTTCAACATTAAAAAGGTATCTATATTCTTTAGGTATTTCAAATATAAGTCGGTCAAGTTCATTTATTTCACTTTTTATTTTTAAATGTTTAAAAAAAGAAAAAAAACTTCTATTCTTTGTTTTATTTTCATAAACTAACATAAAACCCTACCCTCAAACTCAATTACACAAATAAAATCCCCACTACCTGATACCAATATTTCCACCTTATCCTCAATATAAGGAAAGCTTTTTATATCAATAAAACTATTACCCTCTAAGCTATAAACCCCTCTCTCAGAATCGATTATAATCTCATTTAATAATTTTTTTATATTTATATCATCATCAAATCCTTTAATATTTATATTATCACCACTTCCATTCAAACATAACCTACAAGGTGTGGGTAGATTCCCATTATTATAAATCTTTATAGTCTTATTAATAGGTACAACAATTTCTTGCACATTCAACATTGCTATTGCCTTACCTTTATAAGTTACATTTTGAAAATAATATCTTGTATCTACACTTTCTGCTAAAAACCTGCCTTTATAGTACACCTCATCATTAAACGTTACTTTAGCTAATTCTAACTCTTTAGATAACTTATTTCTATTTTTCCTTATTTCATCTTTACCACCTTTAAACTCTATAACAAAAGAGACTGGCGTAAATGCCAACCTCTTTTCACTATAAAATATTAAGCCTGTATCCGATTCAAATGTATCACGCTCAATCTCTGTATTCCCTATCTCAGGATAGGCTAAAACATGAGCATTATATATCTTTAAATCTCTTATTAAGTTAATTGATTTCATACTCTCCTACGTCTTCCATCCTTACTTATTTCTTGGCTTACGATTGGAGCTACAGCCTTTCCGATTTCTCTAGAATCTAGGTTTATAACGCTTGTTATAGCTCCATTAGTAACTTGTACTTCAACTTCTTGTTTATTTTGTATATAACCACCAGCAAAACTATATGCTAAATTTGCTCCCATTTTATTATTATCAAATAAAACTGCATTTTTAGCCTTATTCCTTATAGCTTCCATAGTGGATTTTATTTTATCAACTACAAAACCTTCCTCATCTTCTATACCAATTCCTAGACCTCTAGTTAACATTGCACCGACTTCATCTCTCCAAACTCTGGAAGGTGAATGTATACTTGCAGCTCTTTTTGCAGCAGCTACAGCCGACCTCATTACGGAAATAGCAGCGGATATTACTCCAGACCTACCCCCATAAATACCATTTCTTAATCCAGCCATAAGATTATATCCAGCAGAAGAGAATGAGCCACTATAGGAATTTACAATACCAACCATGTTTGAACACATAGAAGAAATCGTAGACCTTGCCTGACTTGCCCCACTCCTAACACTTGATACTAAACCATTCATCATAGATCTAGCCTGGCTTTTAACTTGGCTTGAAGTACTATTCATCTTTGACTTCATGTTATTAGTCATAGCTTCAAATAAATTTCTAACTTTATTAGTTCCTTGAGTAACTGCGTTAGTAAAGTTATTCATCATTTGCCTTGATTGACTTGATACCTTAGATGTTAAGTTTGTAAAAGTAGAACCTACATTATTTCCTAAACTTCTAAACACAGTATCTACTCTACTAGCTCCACTAGAAACTGATGAAACTAAGCTATTCATCATCAAATTAGCACTTGCTCTAACTGCATTAGTAGTATTGCTTAAAGAAGATGTAATATTATTTCCCATCACACCTATATCATTAGTAACTTTATTAGCACCTACACTTATAGCATTTTGGTAACTATCCATAGATTCATTACCAGCATTAGCAAAAGCTTGTTGTTGATTATTTAATTGTGTCGCCGCACTTTGTCCAACCCCAATGGCTGTTGTATCAACTCCCGCTTTTGATTGCCCAATACCAGTCGCATATTCAGCACCTACTTCTTGACCTTTTGAATTTGCTACACCTTCGCCACCTTTAAGATTGTTAACCGCACTAGCCCCTAGCATTTGAGACCTAGACGTTACATCCATAGTCGTTGATTCTATACCATCAGCATACGAAGTACCAGTATTAAAACCTTGAGCATTAGCAGTTCCTGTTAACATACTTGACCTTGCTTCTAAAGGATTAGAAAATGTATTAGTATAAGCAGTTGAAACATTACCTTGACCAGAACTTATACCTTGACTAAAAGCATCAGCATTTGCAAAGCCTATACCTCTTAATATTTCAGCTATATTTGATTCATCTAATCCTAATTGCTTTAAAGATTGATAAGCTTGTTCAGCATTTACTTTTCCAGCATTAGTTCCAGCTCCAAAGCCTTTCATATTTAAAAGACCTATATTTTGTAGTGCTTCAATAGCTTGTAATTGTGTTAGTCCAGATTCTCTTAATTGTTGGTATATTCCTATTACAGCTTCTTTTCCAGCGGAAGAACCACGACCAAAAGCATCAACATTTATTTGACCTTTTACAAACATTTCATCAAAAGCTTCAAGTTCATTAAGACCCATATCAATCATAGTCTTATATTCATCAACTATACTTGTACCACTTTCAGAAGCTCCAGCTTTGTAGCCATCCATATTCTTCTTAGCTATATTGGTCATTTCTTCAACGGCTTCGATTTCACTCATTCCACCGTCCATCAACTCTTTTAGCTTTTCTCTATATGTTTGCCCACCTTCTTCAGTTCCATTTACATATCCATCAATATTTAGACCTGCAATTTCAAAAAACTTTTCAGCAGCTTCCATAGTATCAAGACCTGATGTTCTTATAGCTGTATATGCACTTCTTACATTTCCTGAACCCTCATAAACCGCTTGAGCATATTCATCTACACTCGCCTTGCCTTCTTGTCTTAAAATAGCTCTAGCATCCGTATCTGATATTCCATTATTAATCAAATCTTTATAGGCGGTTGATATATCTGTAGTTCCATCTTTAAGTCCATCAACCACTCCACCAACCATATTTTCGCCAGTTGGTTTTGTTTTTGACCCATCTACTTCGCTATTAACTTTTTCAGGCAATTCTTTAGCCTTGTCCGAAACTTTATTTTCATTTTCGTCCCAGCCCTCTTTAATACCTTCAATAAAACTTTTACCAATAGACTTTAGCTTATTAATTCCAGCCTTAAGCTTATCTCCTAACACTCCTATTAAGCCTTTAGCTTGTATTTCTGCGAATAAACCTTTTGCAGCATTGATTCCATCACCAATTTTACCAACTAATGATTTTCCCACATCAATAAGTTTAGAAGCCCCTTGCTTAACTTTATTAGCGATAGAACCTACTATCTTACCAGCACTATTTGCCAACTTATTTATGTCAACATTAAACCCTTTTATAATAGCACCAATTAAAATCGTTCCTACAATTACAAGCCCAACCGGATTAGACAACAATCCCGCTATTAATGGTATTATCTTTGCCACAACACCAGCTATAGCACCAAATCCACTCGTCATACCACCAATTAGTTTGCTTATTATTCCACTACCAATAGTAATAAACTTCGAGCCACCAACTTTACTCATTCCCGCAGATAAAATATCAATAATCTTTCCACCAGTCGCATTAAGCTTACCAGCCCCCTTAGATACTCCATCTATAAGTGGACCAATAACTTTTGCTCCAGCATTCATCATTGGTATTTTTTTAGCATTAATACCATCAATTAATTTAGATATTAACTTTCCACCAGCCTCATTAAGCTCATTTCCTTTAGTCGTAAAACTCCTATATAAAGTATCCATAATCCCATCAGAAGCTTTACTTACAGCAGGCTTTTCCCCTAATAGCCCTTTAACTAGCGAAGCCATCATCTTTTTAGCTACTTGTGGACCTTTGAAAGCTGCAAAAGCAATAGATAAAGCCATTAAAATTTGAGGAACCGCCTTAACAACCACATCAGGATTATTAACTATTCCTTGTGCTATAGCTTTTAATAAATCTATCCCCACTTTTAAAAGTTTAACCGCATTTCTATTAAAAGTTTCAGCAAGTTTTCCTAATATTTCTATAGCCTTTGGTACTAATATAGGTGCATTATCTATTAAACCCTCGCCTAATTTTACAAGAATTTCTCCTCCAACTTCAAAAAGCTTTGCCCCCACTTCCATAAAAGCTGACGCAAGACTTGTTATTATTTTAGTTGCACTATCTGCCAATTTACTCGAATTATCTTGCAATCCTTGTAAAAAAGATAAAATTATACCTTTTCCAGCCTCAATAAATTTAGGTGCTTTTTCAGCTATATAAACCGCACCCTCAGCTATCATATCCCCAAGTACTTTAGGCAATTGACTTATATCTCTTTGTACAACTGTATTAAGCCTATCAACCTGTTTAGTTACTGATTGTACAACCTCTCTAAAAGGTGTATCTACATTCTCAAATAAAGCTATACCTAGACCCTCTAAAGCAGATATAAGTATTGTTATATCCCCCTTTAGGTTATCATTCATAGTCTTAGCCATTCTTTCAGCTGCACCAGCCGAATTATTAATAGAATTAGTTAAGCTATCAAAATCTTCATCACTAACATTTAAAATAGCTAACATTCCAGCCATAGCCTCTTTACCAAACAACGTTGACGCCGCCTGAATTTTTTGATCCTCACTTAACCCTTGGAAACTCGTACGCATTTCCCTCATCAATTGGTTAAATGGTTTTATTTTCCCATTTGAATCAGTAATCGAAATCCCCAAAGCATTCATTTGCTCTTGCACTTGTTTAGTCGGATCTGCAAGCCTTGCTAAAGCCGCCTTTAAGGAAGTACCAGCTTGTGCTTATGTTATCGTAAAAGTTCTTTATCTTTTACTTCTTATAGTTTCCTATAAGTTCAGACTATATCTTCACCGCTAATTTAATAGTACGGTGCCTTCCGCTCGTGGATATTTCTGCATATAAAAAACACGACTTTCATCGTGTTAGTTTACTTAGCTTACTTAATCTAGTCGTTACACTTTCCTAGTATTTCTACTAGGCTTAGCTCGGGATTAGCTTATTATATAATATATTATAGATTCGATAAGTATAACCGCATTCTGTGTGTTTAGTTAAGATTTTAGTTCTCCTGTTTTTATATTCTTCTAATAATATATATTTATTTTTTCCATGTGCTTCATCTATTCTAGATTGCACTTCTGCGTGAGTTAATTTTTTCATTAGATAATGCCTTTCTATATAGTATATTATACTCTTAATTCCTGCATTATCCATTATATAACTTAGCTTTCCCCGAATTCAAAAGGTTTGTTTTTCTATTAATTACTTAATAGCAGGGCCACTCGACCCTTTAATACCAGCATTAGCCATCAAGCCTAAAGCAACCGCAACATCTTGTGCCTTATAACCTAAAGACCCAGCCAATGGAGCTACATACTTAAAAGACTCCCCCAGCATTGATACATTAGTATTTGATGCTGTCGAAGTTGCCGCCAAAATATCAACATACCTATTGGTATCTTTCGCCGTTAACCCAAAAGCCGTCAATGAATCCGTAACTATATCCGAAACCAATCCCAAATCTTCGCCACTTGCTGCCGCTAAATTCATAACTCCAGGCAACCCATCTAACATTTCTTGACTAGACCAGCCAGCCATACCCATATATTTTAAAGCCTCAGCCGACTGTGTAGCAGAAAATTTAGTAGTAGCACCCATTTCCTTAGCTTTATCTCTCAAAGCCTGTAATTGCTTCCCCGAAGCTCCCGAAATAGATTCAACTTGACTCATTGCTGAATCAAAATCCATACCAGCCTTTATAGAATATCCGCCAAAAGCACCCACAGCCAATCCAGCAGCCTTCATACTTGTTTTAACCGCACCTACCGCTTTGCTTGTTATATCCTTTAAACCATTTCCAGCAGCATTCGCCATAGCTGATAACGCAGATAAACCCGACTTAAAACCTGAGGTATCAAGTTTAGTATCAAATAGCAATTTACCATCACTAGCCATATTCTCACCCCACTTTCTTATTCAATTTTCATACTTTCCATCATAGCCCTTGCAAAAGAAGATTCTTTTTCTTCCTCACTTCGCATATCAGGTAAAGCATAAATTTTTTTCATCTCCCTATAAAATTTCTTCTCTTCCTTACTCATCTTAGAAGATATAGTCATAGACCTATAAGATAAAATTTTAGAAAATAAACACTTATCATTCAAAGATTCAAAAAGTGATTTAAATTCCCACCAATGTAGATTTTCTTCAAATAAATTAATGTTATAACATTCTCTAAAAGCAGAATAAATATAAGACCAATCATGTTCATATGAATAAATCATTTTTGAACTATTAGAATTAGATTCCTTATCATCTTTGTCTTTCTTATTCTCTTTTCTTTCTTTTCCACAACCATAAAACCATAAAAGACCATTAAACAATTCTTCAAGTTCTCCTAAACTTTCTAACTGTATATCATCTTTCAAACATAAATCTAAAACTTTTTCTATCTGCTCAATCGAACTAATATCATTATCAAGCATTATAGTTTCATATTCTATCCAAATTTTAAAATCTGTATTTATGTTTATTTCTACATCATTAACTTTAATAAAAGTGGGTAAACCACTACTTAGATAAAGCATTCATTTTTTCACCATTATACTTATCTAACACACCATGAAGGTTATTTATTTTATCATTATATTTATTCACTTCCCCAGCTATATAAACCCCTATATCGATAATATCTACTAAACTTAAATCATCTCCACCAAAAACCAATTCTTTTATATCATCCATCGCATTCTTGCCAAGGATTTGATCATATGCCTTAATTAAAATATTTTTATATTCCTCATCACTTAAATTTTTGTAATCTATCTTCCCTATATCTATAAGCTTATTAGCTAAATCTTCACTTAATATCGTTTCAAATTTAAGAATCTCTCCATCTATACATTCAAACTCAAACTTTATGTTGTTATTTTTTCTCTTAAATACCATATCTATATTTCCTTTTTCCTTAAATTCTCCAATAAAAAAGGGAGCTTACGCCCCCTTATAATTTTAACTATTACCTATCTAATGTGATCCAACTCCCGAAACAGAACCTGATGGACTTCCTTCAGTAAATTTAATAGTTAACCAATCCTTATCTCCTTCTCCTAGTTCTGCATATCCATCAATAGGTGCACCATTTGCTTTAAACGATCCAGAATATTGATATGCATCCGTACCATCTCCCGCTGAATCAGGCACTATAGTATGATTTCTCTTAATCGCATAAAATTTTCCCTCAGCTAATTTCTTCGAAAAATCAACCGTAACAATATTAACTGTAGCGTCATCTGCTAGTTGTTCTTTATCAAAAACCTCTTGTATTCTATTGTGTACTGGATTGTCTTTATATCTATCAAGTGTAAAATCAGTAGTTGAAGTCATACCAGTTACAGAAGTTCTTTCTGATTTTTCATCTACATATTTTCTCGAATATTCTTCAGTTTCCTTTGAAGTTGGTAAATCTGTAAAACCTTTCATTCTATAGTAATTTTCACCAATTTCCATAAAAGAAACCACATCAGCCCTTAAAACTAACCCCTTAAATTCTTTTAAATTTTGTAATTCTTTTGTATTAGTAGCCATTAATTAACCTCCATATATACTAATCGCATTTGTATTTGATACTGTCCAGTCCCTACATCAGCACTAGACAAATATCCATTCGTTACAATCTCTAATTTAGTAGGATATCTTTCTCCATCTAATTTAGGATATATTTTTTTATAATTTTGTTCTTCAATCCATTCAATCAAATTATCAAAAAAAGCAGAATTTTCTAACTGTGTAATTAAATCCCCACTCATCACGCTTTTAGTGGCAAATATAAAAGCAAATTGCTTTAATTCATCGCCATCTACATATCTTTTAATCAAAGGATTAATAGGTTCAGTGTATATTCCATATTCAAGAGCCTTATCTCCTAAAAAATCTATATTTAGCCTTACATCATCTTCTAAATATGGACATTCTAAAAAATACTCTCTTATACTTTCGATTATTGTTTTCAACCTGCTCTACCTCCTGCTATACTTGCAGCACCCCTTAAAATCGAATCTTTATGGCTTGCTTTCATCCTTTCAAACCACTTGTTCCCTCTCATTGGTGCACCTTGGAAATTAGCTCTTTCATAATACCATCTCTTGGCATAAGGCGTTTGTTGTACTATCTTCCCACTTCCTATTGCAGTCTGAGCAGTCGCCGAACCTATAAGAGTTCCTATATCCATAGGTGTATAAGGTGCCATTAATCTTATACATTCGCTATCTATAAAGCTTTGCACCTTTCCACCCGTTTCTAAATCTCTTTTCTTTAGGGCTTGCACCTGATTAAATTCAAATCTATTAAATATTATCATCACTTCGCCCCTATCCTTGTATATTGCATATTTTTAGAGCCAAAATCAAACACATCACAGACTGTTATTTTTCTAGCTCCATATTCTTTCTCATACTCTTTAAATGTTTTTAATTGCTTTATTTCTTTTAAATTATCATTTCTTATTATTAAATCTTCAACATCAACCATTCTTAATAAATGATTAGGAATATAACAAGTTATCTTATCAATATCGTCTCTACTTCTTCCAGTACGATTTGCATTTATCCCCCTTGTTTCTTCCCAATGGCAAGGATAAGTTCCCAACTCCGAATAAACATCCTGCCTATTTACCACCATTCTTTTAATAATTGTCACGCTTGCGTTAGTTCTCATAATATCCTCTAAACATTAAACCTGTATGAATAAAAGCTTCCCTTATCCTATCATCAATCAATCTATCTTGTAGATTAATCTTCTTATCTGTATCTAATTCATTCTTACTGCCATATTCGACTCTATATTCGCCTACGCTTTCAGATTTAATATTAGATAGGGAATTACCTTCCTTTTCTTTTTTAATCCCTATATCGCTAAAATAAAGCTCACAAATGATATCACAAACTACATCATCAATTCTTTTTTGTAACCTCACATCATCATCTTTAATTCTCTCAAATGTAAAAAAATCTATCCTTGTCCTTATTCTTCTATTAAGTGAATAAAAAATACCCTCAGATACATCAATCTCAGGGTATTTATCATTAAACTCTTTATAGGTTAACATACATTAACCCCTTCCTACTTTAAATAGTCCCAGATGGTGTAGTTGAAACTGCTTTATCTGCCCCTAACTTAGTAATAACTCTAGCTATTGGAATTTGTTTAAGTGGAAAAGCTCCATCTTCGTTTTTAACAACTTCCCAATTAGCACCTTTCTTTAATTCTTCATCAGTTGGTGATAGAGAAACCATAGAGCTTTCAGTAAAAGAAATTCCTCTTGGTGCAAAGCAGAATCTGTCTCTTGTGTACAAAGTATCTTCTCCACCATTTTTCATTGGGTTTCTATCAGTTTCATATGGTACTTTAGCACCTGCTTTTGTATATTCAAAAGCACCTTGACCAAAGATATATGTTGTATATTCTCCCTCTTTGCTTACAGGTAGTGAATCATCAATAATAATTGGTCTACCATTAAGATTAGCTAATTGTAAAGGTCTCTCAATTCCTCTAGAATCAGTATATTTTGCATATTGAATTAAATTTAAATTCTCTAATTGAGTTGATACCGCCGAATTCATAATAGCCGCCGCAAAACTCTTCTTCCTAGACCCGAAAGCTTGTTGTAAAGCATTATTTAAAGTAACTTGACCAAACACATCCTCTTTATAAGTATGTGTATCAACAAACTTCTTATTTTCTCCCCCAGTCATAGAAAAAATCCCCTCAATAATAGCTAACAATGAATCTTGTTTTAAATCCGCCCACCAATCTAATAATTGATTAGCTACAGTTCTCATTGGATCATGTCCACCTGTAATATCAAACACAAAATCTTTCTCAGTCCAACTGTGAGCTCTACCAATTACAACTCTTTTTTGATAAAAAGTATTTGTAGAATCAGACTTAATATCTGTTTGTCCATCGTAATTGTCAGCATCTCCAGAAAGAATTCCAGCGATTGGAGTAACAATAATATTTCCCCCAACTTGTTCATCCATTCTAGTTTTTAAATCTGCTCTTTCTACAATTGCGGATGAATTAAGTAATTCATTAGTTCTTTCTCTTTCGATTGTATCAACGTATTTTTCAAATACTTCTGCATTAAAATATGTCTTATCAAATAATTTAGGCATCTAAATCCTCCTATAAAATACCTTTCTTGTTAGCTTCAAGCATTTCCTCATAAGTCATATCTTTTAATTCCTTTTCTCCTATAGATCCAGACTTACCCATGCTTCTTTGCTTTGGTTCTTCCTCAGTTTTAAATAGGTATGAATCACTTTCTTTTAGCCCCTCAATTTGTGCCTTTAAATCATCATTTAAGTTTTTAGAATCCTTTAGACTATCAATATCAAGTAAAGCCTTAGCTGCCTTTAAGTTTCTACTACCAGCATTAACCAAGCCTAAATCTATAGCATTATTTAAAGTTATATTGTCCATATCCTCTTTAGCTTTGATTTGTGCCTGTTCATACTTGTTTTTATATTCTTCAGCACTTGCCTTAATTGATTCAATATCCATATCCTTAAACGCTTCTATCTGCTCATTTGCACTTGCAACTTGATTTTTAAAATTTTCATTTTCAGTTTTTAAAGTTTCAAAGTTATTTTTAAGTTGGTTATAATCTTCAACTTCTTTTCCTCTTAACTTAAAAACTGCCGCTATCTGTTCATCATTTAAACCTATCTCTTTTAATTCTTCCGTCTTCATAAAACATCTCCTTTTAAGCTTTTTAAGTCGTTGCTCTGACTTAGATATTTGTTTTTTTGCATTTTAGGTCTGCTTTGACCATGGTGGGAAGAGTGGGATTCGAACCCACGAAAGCTAAGCTGACGGTTTTACAGACCGTCCCGTTTTCCACTTCGGTATCTTCCCATAAAAAAAGGAAGCCCGAAAGCTTCCTAATTTAATATTATTCAATTAATTTCTAATCATTCTTTTAAAATCTCCATACACACAATCAAAATTCCAGCCCTCAAGACTATTAATACTTAAACTTCTGCACTTATTATTAAGAAATCCAAATTCAACATATCTTTCAGAAATAATTTCAGTCATGTCGCCTTTCATCTTATCATCAATACCCATTCTTTGAATGAGAAAATATAAACATTTTAATCTTTCTACCTTTTGTAAAATTTCAACATCCTTTACTTTGATTTTCTTTTCTCCTATAGGAATACTTGGATCATTAAAATAATCATCTATTTCACATTTCATTTCCCCAGGTATATTATGCTTTTTTGTTAGCTCATAAACATCATCATAATAAAGAATATTTATTCTTCTTGTTGCTTTTGAAATAAAATTATTCTCTTCTCTAAAATCTTCAAGAGATCTACCTTGAAGTAACAAACCTAAACCATCTCTTTTAATTGTCCAATTTAAAGAATCTCTACTTTGTCCAGTTAAATAAACTATATCTCTTACAGTCATAACAGGTTTACCCTTGTAAGTTTTCTTTTCTAGCTTATAAGGTTCTAGTTCTAGTTGTTCGCCATCTATTTCATATTTGCCAGTCTTTCTTATACTTGGTAACACTTCATCAGTTACCCAATCAGTGAATTTTTCTGCTTCTGGTTTTCTAGATTTAAAAGATAATTTATATACTCCACTTTCAGTTAAAAAACTACGTCCAGATGGTGGAATATTCAAATTGTTTGTTGAACCAACATCTGATTTTTTTATTTTTATAACTTGATTTTCATTAAAATTTCTTATATGGTATCTAACTGTTTCTTCTTTCATATCCAAACAGTTTCCAACATCATAAGGATTAAAAAGTACTTTGTCATTATATTTTATTATCTCAACATCATTACTATTATATTTCATTAAATTTAACATTTTATACTCCTTTATTTTTGATATTAAAGTAGTATAATAACAATGAGTGGTTATTATTACACTACTTTGCTCCGTGTTTGCCCACGGGGCTTTTTTATTACTTATTTTTATCTTCTAATTGGTTATATTGTATGTCAATTCCATTTCTCAGTACTTCAGATTTATTCATCTTTGTAATTTTAGATATTTTTTTCAACTTTCCGTTATCCGTTTTTGAGATTCTGAATTTTATTTGTATATCTTTAGGTTCATCTCCAACTATTGGTCTACCCATTTTCTTTTTTTCTTTACTCACATAATGCCTTGCCTTTCTCTCGCTCTTAAAGTAAAATGTAAGTATCAACAGGGGAGCGAGTCCCCGTTGGTACTTTAGAAGTTTTAGAAGTTTTACTTATTTAGTAAAGCTTCTATTTTTTTGATTGCTTCTTCAAGATTTTTACTTTCTTTTAAAATTTCAAGTATCTTTCTTGTTTGATTTTCTTCCACAACCTCTTTTAGAAGTTCGCTTGTATTCATATCTTCGTCCATATTTTCTCCTTTCTCTCGCTCGTATTCAATAAGTTAATTTCTTATTGTAATTATATTATACATTATGTACCCACATAAGTCAAGAAAATAATTAAATATTCCTTTTAATTAATGTATAATAGACTAAAAAAGGAGTTAAAGTTATGTACCTATCCAAAAACTCTAAAAAGATTCTTAAAGAGTTAAAGAAAATGAATACTACTGATATAATACATTCAGACAAATTCTTGAAAAACAAAGTAATATCCACATTTGATATTAATGAACTATTAATCAATCTTAAATTTCTTGATGATTTAGGCTTAATAAAATACAAACCATACGTATCTGGAGACTTTATGGTAAAAATCACTAAATATGGTTTAGACTATGAAAATATTAAGCGTTACGAAAGGTTTAAGTTTTTCAAACATTCAATCTTAACCCCGATTCTAGTTTCTTTTATAACAACAATTCTAACTACTTTTGTTATAAAATATATAACAGAAGGACATTGGTTATAAGGCTTGTGAAAATTGACACCACTATTGGTATAACTATATTCTCATCTATTTCTTCTATTCTCTCTTTGATTTTTTCTTCGTCCTTATACATATAATATCTCCTATAATTAAAAAGCACATCTAACAATTGCTAGTGTGCTTAATTTAATATTTCTATACTCCAGGAATCATTTCATTAATTCCCTTAGCTGCTTTTTGAATTCTTTTAAAAATAGTATTAGTTTCTAAATATTCTAAACCCTTTAAAGTTATTTTAGTTTTATCTAAATTAGTAACTACAAAATCTCCGTCCACGTAATATTTAATAGATAATCCTTTAATATAGCCAGCATCATATAACATTTCAAGAAGATTGTTTCTTCTGATTTCTGTAATACCTAGTGTACTAGCTGATATTAAGTCTGGATCAAAATATTCTTCGTCAAGCGATTTATTTAAAGATGTTAGAATTTTTAGTATTATTTTAAAGTTTTCAATCATATCAATCTACCACCTCTATATTTATGATATCAGGTGTATTAATATCGTAATATCTTTTTGGGGTTTCTAAGCTTATACTTTCTATTTCAGGATCATTATCACCTGCTGGTGTGTATATAGAATAAACTCCAGTAAATACATTTTGATTTTTAGTAATAACTCTTATTTTTTTATTAGAATATTTTTTAAGATTTTCTAATCCTGTATATTTGTTCATCTTCTTAATTCCTTGAATTCTCTTAATGTTGGGACTATATGATATCCATTTTTAGAATAATGTATTATTGCCCTCATTGTAGTAACTACATTACCTTCTCTATTAATACAGTATCCATCAAGTCTATTATCCTCAATTAATTCAGTCAATTGAGATTTATCTCTTCTAATAAATTCTCCACTGCCCCTGTTTTCTTTATAGACTAATTCTATTTCTTCAATAGTATTTTTAAATTGAGACTTCTTTTTGATGTTTTCCATATTATTTAAATGGTTCTCTTGTTTTCCGACTTTTAATTTATCAAAGTCTTTATTCTCTTTTATATATTTTCTAAGAGGTCTATCTTTTAAGTATATATCTAAATTCTTTTTATCAGACCCTAGATTATAAATCTCGTTGGCTTTCTTTTGTGCTTTTTTAGCCGCCCAGACTTCCTTACTTGCCTTACTCCTATTATACCCATATTTAGCTAAATTATAAGGCTTAGCCCTTAAATTACCAGCCTTATTAAAATCTTTATAAAGTTGTCTTTGCCTTTGTAACCTTACTTGTGCAATCAGCCTACTTTCATCATCTCCAAGCCTTTCATACATCATAACCCTATGCTTATATTTTCTTATAGCTCTTTCAATCTGTCTTTGCTTTTGGGTTGCTTCATAATAAGTATATTCCTTTCCATCAAACTCAAAAGGCTCTGGATCTATATCGTCAAGCATTTCTTTAGTCCACTCTTTTTCTGATATCCCCTCAAAGAATGGATACCAATTATGCCTGCAATTTGCACCCATAAATCCAGTAACTTCTCCATATCCAATATCATCTAAGCTTAAATACTTACTATTCTCACCCGATATAGAAACAACTTGCCCTTGCCATACCGCATGGCTTGGTCTAGCTCCAGCATGAGCCGATATCTCCATCAAATCTTGCCCCATATCCTTTGCATTATCCATAGATATCTCACCCGTCATTTGATTTAAAGTAGTTCTTACAATCATCTTACTTGCTGATTCTAATGTATAATTACGTCCACTCCCCATATAATTAATAGACTTAATACCTGAATTAGAAATATCATTTACTAACCCTCTAACCACTTGCTCACGACTAAAAGCACCACTTGATACCTTAAAAACCGCTTGATTTAATGTTTTTCGATAAAAATCATTTAACAGTATATCCTCACCATTAACTACAACCCCAAGCGACTTAGTAATATTCCCATTACCTTCTATAAGCCTATCCCTAGCAACATTTACAGTATTTTCAACATTCCTATTCTTACTATAATCCACCATCTCTTTATTAGCTAACCTATAAGCCTTTTGTTCATCCTCATAGTGTTTAATAGCTGATATATCAATAATATTATTAAGCTCTCCATCAATTTCTTCAAGCCTATCTTCAATTAAACTTTCAATTTCACTTGTAGTATATCCATTCTGAATTAAAACTTCTGCTTGCCTTTGGGCTGTCGCCGTTAAATACCCATTCTTACTTATCCTATTTGCTATATCTTCAATTATTTCATCTTCTAAATCTTGGTATAACTCTATTAAATTATCAGTTACTCTTCCCATATATTCTGGACTAAGCATTATTCTTCCTCAGCTATATCATCTCTATTTTCAGTAACATTCGCCTGAATTTCCCCTAACTCATCATCAGTTACACCATATCTCCATTTAAGATATGCTTCAGGCTTAAGAATTCCTGCTGCCACTTCTTGAAGCCTTATTTTTTGTTCTGTTTCAGAATCAACTACAAGACTATCGTCAAAATCAAAGGATACTTGGCAATTATCCTTAAATGGAATTGATAATTCCTTAAACCAATATTTTAATATATCAACAAAATCTTCAAGACACCTTGCTAATTCATTTTGTATATCTTTTACTGTGGAATATGATCTTTGCTGACTTGTATTAATTTCAGTTGCTGTTTTTGCAGTAAATTCTACATCAGAAAGTGTTCCATAGGCAAGTCCACAAATAAATTCAATCTTTCTAATTATTCCATTTAAACCATTGAAAAGAGATGAATCCCTAATTGCAGGACTAAATACATTATAGAAATCTTTGTTACCTGAACCCATATCTAATCCTAAATTTCTAAATAATCTTTCTTTTCCAACTGGAAGTTGATCAGTATTTTTAAGGGCTGTTATATCCGCATCTATTGCAAGCTCACTGCCCTCATACTCCCACATTATCCTTTGATATTGCTCGTCTGCATCTTGGATTAAAGATAAAGCTCTAGCAAAGCAAGATATACCCTCATTAGAATCTAGATCTAAATTATTAGCCTGAGGATTTTTGAAATATGAAAATAAAGGTCTATCCGATTCTACAATCATTTCATCTGCCATATCTGCCCACTCATCTATTAGGTTTAAATTAACCTTATCGCCCAAAGTTTCAGCAGTATTAGACATATAGGCAGTATTGGTTATTATATATTTATCATCAATTTGATGTTCTTCTAATCTTGTAAAATATATATCTTTATCTTTCTTATCTTTTTTCTTAATCCTGTCTATAAAAACAATGTGGTTGATGTCTCCAAAGCTTGTAAACCCTAAGATTATAAACTTATTAGCAGGTACTATATCAATATCAATAAGCTTTTTTGAATAGTCTTCTACATAAGGTTTTATGATAATTCCACCTAAGGCTAATCCATATTCAGTAAACTTTCTAATATGTCTTATAAATCTTTGATAAATCAAATCAATGCTCTCATCATCTACCTTTGTTTCAAGCTCCATTGTTACAAGTCTTGCAAGCTCGCTTGATATAGATGCACACAAATTCAAAGATTGGGACTTATCAATATCATAATCATTTTTTAACCAATATGGCTCTCCATGATAGCAATCAAGCCAAATCTTATAATTATTGTCAATGTTATTAGAAAGACTACCCAGCCTTTCTCTAATTTCTCTATCTAACATATAAACTCCTATGTATTCATCAACACTTTTATAAATTTCTCAATAGAATATTCAAAGGCATCAAGTGTATCTATATCACTTGTCCCATCATCAAGCCTTATATCTTCCATTTCCTCTTCCTTCCAAACCGCAGTAGATAAAGCATCTACTAAGCTTTCACAATTCTTTGTATAAAAAAATCTATCAGAAGCAATCAAAGTATTGACAAGCCTTACCCTGTCATTGATTGGATTTTTGATAGAATTCTTAATCTTTATATTCAAATTTGCATCTAATAGAGCTTTTTGCATACCCTTGATTAAAACTTGTTCAGCACTATCAGCATAAACAAGATCAACATTACCATAAGTAGATTGGATAACTCTTACAAAATCTATTAATTGATTGTATAGATCTGTAGGTTTATCAGGTTCTAATCTCTCAGACCTTAACGCATATACCTTTTTAAATCCTCGACTTATACCTGTACATACAAAAGCGTGCTTCGAATTATTACCACCAAAGTCCACTCCAATTTGTATCATCTGTAGTTCGTGAGGTTTTTCTTCAATTAAATAATCATCAGGACTATCAGCAAACTGCTTATAAATTAGACCTTCAGCTACAACCCTAAGTCCCAATATATCTCTTTTGTACCAAACAGAATTAGGGTCATATTGTAGCTTTATTTCCTTCTTTCTTTGGTCTGAAATATTGATGTTATCATCGATTGTAAAATGTTTATAATTATATCCACCAAAATCAACCCCTTCATCAAACATATTTTGATATTTATCAATATAATCTAAATATATATAATGATTAGGACTTGACGGGTTCAAATCCCAAAAAAACTTACGCTTTTTAGCTGCAGCAGTACGGTTAAAAGCTTCCTTGATACTATCTTTGTGATGTAAATTTATCTCCGTAGCAATCCACATACCAAACGAATTACCACGAATCTTCTTGTATGAATCAGCCTTAGCTGCCCCCGCAAATATCACTACCCTTTCCCTAAAATTAGTAAAAAGTCCTTTAACAATTAAAGCCTCATTCCCCTTATACTTTCCCCATCTACACTGACCTCGGAAAATATACTCCAAACCAAAACCATTAGCATCACCAATATTAAGCTTAGCATTAGCCCCAGTAGAACCTGTGGCAAGGTGGATTCTATCCTTTGTAGTTCGTAATTCGTGTGCAAAAGCATAGATATTATCTACAGTCTTACCCGCTCTTACAGCCCCCTCTGCTATGTTATAAGTGTTACTTGCACACTTTCTTATATAATCAATATGCTTATCAGAAAAATTAAAAGGGATTGTTTTTCTTTTTCTAATATTTTCCATAAATCATCCCATCTATATCGTCTAAATCTTCAACTTCTTCTGATATACCTTTCATGATTTCAATTTCTGTCTTAGTCTTTTGAATTTGGATTTCTTGTTTTTCTTTTTCAAGATCAGAATCATTAAGCCCAAATCTTCTCATTAGAAGTTCAGCAGCTTTAAGCCTATCTTTGTTCTGAACCTTTACTTGCCCCAAGGCTTCTCCTCCAAACTCAGTCTTATAATAAACTTCATCGTGGGTTTCACCTCTTAAAACAGAAGTTAGGTACTGCAGGACTTCTTTTGATTCAGCGATGGTCTCAGCTTCTAACTCTGATAATTTTTTATCAACATAAGCTTTTACCTTAGGATTTCTTAGTAATTTATGAGCCTCAACGCTAGCCATATTATCGCTACTATACTTATAACCAGCTTTCTTATATGCTTCAGTAGCATTCCCAGTCTTGATGTACTCATCAGCAAACTTCTTTTGTTTAATTGTCAATTTCTTCAAAGTACATCACCTCTTTCTTTTATGTACAAAAAAAGACAAGCCTTTTACAACTTGTCTTAAAAATGTTATTTAAATATTTCTTAAATCCATCAACTAGGCTGCCAAAAAACAAATGAAAAAAACATACAAACGCACATTTTAAAAAAATAATATAATAATTTTAGGAGAAACATTTGGCAGCTTAGCTCATAAATTTATATAAAAAAAGACGAGCCTAAACTCGCCTTACTTGTATATATTTTTTCTGTGTCCAATATCAATAGCAACAACAATAAGTTCATCATCTCTAATATCGCAAATAACCCTATAAGCACCAATCCTATATCGCCAAAGTCCATTATATTGACCAACAAGAGCCTTACCAATACTTCTAGGATTTTCAAGACCATCTAGTTTAGCCTTCATATCCCTAGCTAACATAAGACCTAAATGCTTATCCATCTTCTTAATCTTTTTCCTTACATCATCAGAAATCAAAAGCCTATAAGTCATTTTCAAGTTCCGAAATCAAATCATCAATAGAATAAGTCTTTGGATTTTCTTTGAAATTTTCTAAAGCCTTTATCCCCGTTTCATAATCAAGTTCATCTTCAATTTGTTCAGCCAAAGCTGACTTGAAAAGTTCAGATAAACTTTTACCAGTATGCTTAGAATAAGTTTTAAAAAGCTTATTTTCTTCTTCATTTAACCTTAATGATACAACACTCATAAAATCCTCCTTATCTTTGTTTACATTGTAATACATCATGATAAGAAAGTCAATAAGCTATAAAAAAGACGAACCCATTCGTTCGCCTTAAAAAAAATATACACTTCTAATCCTACAAAAAGTATACCACAAAAAACCTTTTTTGTCCACCTTTTATAAATTTTCTCTTCTTAGCCTAATCCATTCTTCAACTTCAAGCAAATCCTCTTCATTTGCCCAATCCCTAATATAAGCCTTACAACCCGATTTGTTTCTAGACTTTTTCTTAACATCAGGATTTTTAGCATCCCATTTTCTGCTAGCCCTAAGTTGAGCATCACTTGTCTTGTTCTCAGTCATACTACCTCCTTAATAAATAAATTATTAATCCGATGGCTCCAATCATAGCTAAGGATTCAAAGACTTCTCTAATGCTTGGTTTTTCCCAAGATAAATCTACTTTGATTTTCATAATTTTATTAGTATAATGGTATCAAAAGCTAGGGGCTTAACCCCTAACTATTTTGATTATGAGCCTTAACCCAAAGAATCTTATCTCAAGTTCGAATTCTTTGACGTTAAGGCTCTTTTTATTTTTCTTAACCATTATACTTTCCTCCTTTCATACTTATATTATACTACCAACTTATATAATAATCAACACTTTTTTTGAAAAAAATCAAATAAAAAAAGAGTGGAAAAAACCACCCTAATCTTCATCATAATTAACCAAAAACCTCCAAATACACAACAAAGCAACATTACTCTTGTTCCATATAGCACTCTTAGAAACCTTATACTTCTTAGCCAAAGACCTACAAGACTCATCCTTATACACCCACAAGCGAAGCACAATATTAATAAGCATACAATCATCAAGCGACCTAATAGCAAGCCTTATCGGTCTATAAACCTCCTTAATCTCCTCCATAACATCCTCCAAATCACCAACCTCATCGAGAATAAAACAAATAGCATCCTCCTGACTAGACCCACCACCATGAACCGGCACAGAACTAGACCAACCAGTCCTAAGCATATCCAGCCTGTCCTTCTTACAACCAAGCTCTTGCTTAATCTCCTCCCTAACCTCCAAAGACCACCCATACCCTTTCAAAAACGCCTTTACAAAATCAACCCTAAAACGATTCTTCCTCTTCTCAAAATTACCTCTATAATCCATTAAACCTCCTAAATCAAGCTCTAAGCGAATCAAAAAGATAGATGACCAATCAATCGCCAAAACCATATAAACGTCACCTACCCCTTAAATACCTCCAAAATCAACCCAAATAAGAATAAACACTTACATACATCAAAAAAATCGATAAAACAAAACCTAAAACAACCCCCACCATAAAATCAACATACCTATTCTCCTCCAGCTTTGCTAAAAGCAAACCTACAAAAGACAAAAGCAAACCTATATAACAAAACTTAAACAAACACAACATAACCTCACCTAACACCTCCTTCAATCCTTCTTATCCTCGCCTTCAAACCCTCTTTATTTCAATTTCCACCCTAGGATTATTCTTATCATACAAAACCCTAGAACCATCATGCCCAACAACAATTTTACAATTATCATCCTTGATAACCCCATAATCTGCCAAAATATCACAAGTAGCAGCCAAAAGATTTATAAGATCAACCCTATGTTTTGTTTTCCTGTAATAAACACACTTAAGATTAATAGGATAATCAATCCCTTTCTTATATTTCCCCGTAATTTGTCTGCCACAATCTTCTGCATATTCCTTGTACCTAGCAGACTGAGACAAAAAAGATTGCCCCGTCTTTTTATTCCTAAAAATTTGCATAGAGTTTTTCTTAGTGGCAGGATTGCCATACAAAACCAGCTGCACTTCTCAACATCCTCCTTGACCCCTTTTTATTTCGTTCTTAGTCCACATTAAATACTTGTATAAATTCAAAGCCCTTGCTTTTTTATCGCTGTATTTTACATCACTTTGATTAGGCTTATATATCCAATCAATCAATTCTAAAATTATATCTATATCTTCTACTGCTAGCTTCACGTCAAATTTTTGTTTTATCATCACAATCAGCCCTTAAATCACCATCATAATTATAGTAACAGTCAAGTATTAGTTGACAGTTACTATAACTTTCTAAAACAACATCTTCATCATATCCCTTCAACAATTTTAAGCTCTCTCTTAGAAATAAACTCAACTATTCCTTCATCTAAATCTTTTTTTCTCCTAAGAACAGTATTCACATACTTAAAACTTGTAATATTAGCCTTCTGCTCCTCTTTCAGATACCAAAGAATATATATAACCTCCTGCCAACCATACTCTTTAACAGAGTTTACAATCATACCTAAATCATTAGTGCTAGTATTATTTTTAATAAAACGATAATAATAAATAATAGTCCTCTTCTCCTCTTCGGATAAACCAGTTATATTATTATTGTCTAATTCTTTATCTATTCTTATCTTATCTATATCTATTCTATTCTTATCTATATCTGGTCTGTGAGATGATGTTAGACCTAACGTTAGGTTTTTATCCTCATACATCTTCTTAAGTTCATCTATATCTTCTGTAAAACCATCTTGATATGCGTTAATACCAACACTTAAAAGTTTTTTTCTCCAATAATAAAGCTTTTGTCTTTCAGCATTTCCAGTTTTAACCCTTTCCATACCATCTATATTTTGGTGTTTCTCCCAATTAGCAATACTTATAAGACCATCATCGCCAAGATTTATCATCTCAAACTGTTCAAATGTTTTAAGAGCAAGCCTTACGGTATTGAGCGGTTGATTGCATATAGTAGCTAACATCTCATCCGTATAATTCATGTGTTGTCCTATATAAACCTCACCACCATCATTAGTCTTACCAGCAAGGCATAAAAGCTGAATCCAAATCAGTATAATGACATCGCCCTCCGGCATAGACCTTATAAGTTTTATTTTCTCATCATCAAAGATATTAACTGATAACTTAATCCAGCTTATACCTGCCATCTAGTTTCTTAACCCCTTTCTTTGCTAACATATATAAACCAAAACTCCTGTTTTAGCCTTTAAGCTCTCTTCAATAACTTTTTCATCACTATTTCCATCTGATAAATGTAATACATATATTTTTTTAAGTTTGCTTAACCTATTCATATCTAAGGCTTCAAGCAATGTTTCTAATGATAAATGGTTTTTCACAATCCTATTTCTTAAACTTATATTTATAAGTCCTTGTTTAAAGTTATAATCAAGCCTATCTTTCACATAATTGCACTCAACCATTAGATAATCACAATCAGGAATCTTATATTTCATATAAGCCGTATCAGTTATAAAGACCAAAGACTCTCCATTTTTTACGCTTTTTATATAAAAACCTACAGGCTCATCTGCATCGTGTATTGTTTCAAAAGCTAATACCTTAAAAGTCTTTATTTTTTCAGCTTTATAAGATACAAGCTCATCTTTTTTAACCCCTCTAAAATTGTGCAATCTATGACCTTTTAAATCTAAAGCTTTACTAGTCCCATAAGTCATATATAGGTCTATTCCATTTTTTAGCATATCTTTACAAGCCTTAGCGTGATCCATATGTTCGTGAGTGACTAAACAAGCGTCTAAACTGTGCATTTTAAACCTTAATTTTTTCTGTATAATTTTATAAGGTAGTCCACACTCTAATAAGAGCGTAGACTCACCATCAGAAACTTTGTAACAATTACCACTAGAACCTGTGCCTAGAACTTCTATATTCATTAAAATGGTGCCTTATCTAAAGCTTCAAAGTCACTATCAAAGAAGTCAGATTGCCCTTCAATATTATCTTCTTCAAGCACTTCTCCAGTTTCTGAATCGACATTGCTTGGAATTTCCTTTTTTTCGTATTTCACTTCTTCAAATTGTGCTTCTTCATTATTTTCAAGAGAATTAGTGTCAAGCTCTAATAAATTCGCTTCGCTTTCTTTTTCTTCATTAAAACTTTCATCTACATAGGCTGTTAGCTTATCATCTTCACTCATTATTTCGCCATCATCTGAAGTATTAACAAAAGACTTAACCGCTCTATTCTTAACAGTTTTTATAGCTTGTTGATCAGGGAACATGTTATGTGCTTTAGAATCGCCTTTTGCATAACCCATATTCCAAGAATCTTTTATTTGCTCCATAGTCATATATTCTGTATACTTGACAACGCCCTTGCAATCAGTTATTACAGCAACAGCTCCAACAATATTATTTTTCGTCCATTTTGTGACGTCGGGAACATATTTTGTTATTTCAGTTATGCCTTTTTGTAAGTTGTATCCAAGCTCAAATTCATCATCTTTGTATATTGCATATCCATATACATCTCCAATATCTTGACCACTTCTTTTTGCCATAGCAACATTGCCTTGATAAGAGATAGATAGAGTACATTTTCCACCATAAGGAATAAAATAACATTGCTTTTTAGATGGATTCAATCCTTTTTGTGCCATCTCCATAACAGAATTCAATATGCTTTGTGGATCACATTTATCTATGATGCTTTTTCCTTTTTTATCAGGTTCTTGTAACAAATACCTAGATTGTTGTATAGCATTTTTAAAGCTATAATTTTCAGGCATATCAAACACACCTGATTTCAACATCTTTGTAACTTCATCAATAGCTTGATTAACTATTAGAGTTGCACTTGTACTAGTATTTTTATTTTGTAAGCTATTTGTCATTTTTTTCTCCTTAATCTTCAACAATTAATTCTTCGTCTTTACTAACTACTAACCTAACTAACTGACTATCCACTTCAGTAAGTTCATTTATTGCTTCTGCATTGTCTACAAAAATTGGAATTTGCTTTTCATATTTTTGTGATAAAGCATTTATAACATCAAGACCTGCGTTAATCTTTGCAGCATTGTTTAAAACTCCGTAAGGTACTCCCTTGAAAGTAGCTTCTGCAGTTTCTTGAATTCCACCGTTTATTTGAGTATCAAATAACTTAAACTTTACAAAAGTAAAGAAATTATTTACTTTACTACTAACTAGATCTACATAAGTCTTTGTATATTCATCACATAGATATAAGATTTTTTGTGCTTCTTCATACTCAGCACTTAGCTTCTTTTCTTCTTGCTCATATTCTTCGATTTTTGTATCTATTTTCACATTAAAGCCTATACCTAATACTTTTGTATTAATTTCATCTAACTTTTGATTTAAGACCCTTTTTTGCTCCAATAATTGGGTATTGTCTTTTTTATCTATATTTTTGATAGATTCTTCTATACTTTCAATCTCTTTTTTAATTTCTTCTTGTCTTTTTATAAGGCTTGGCATTATCTTTAAAGCCTTAGCTCTTTCAATTATTTCAAGTACTGTAAGCTCTTCTTCTTTTAGCTTTTCTTTCTTATCTTTTAATTTCTTTTCTTGGCTTAGAAGATTTTCCTTTTCAGTTTCAAACTCTTTGATATTAGATTGGTAAGATTCAATTTTGTCTTTACGTTCAAAACCCTTTTTCTCCATTTTTTCTATTTCGTTGCTTTTATGAATGTTGAAATTAGAAAGTATTTCTTGCTTTTTATCTTCTTCAAATTCTCTTCCGCATGTTGGACAATTAAGACTACCATCAAATTTTTTTGTGCTTATATCTACCCAGTCTTTTCTCATTTGTTCAAGTTCTTTATTGACATCATTTATAAGCTTCTCTTTTTCTTCAATTCGATTTTCAAGCGAATTTATACGGTCTATAGTGTTTGTTATTTCAAAAGTACAAGCATCAATTTTCCTTTGTATTTCTGTATGTTTATTCTCGAATTTTTGTATATTATTCTTTTTACTTTCTTCATAATCACTATTGATAGCGTTAAATTCTTCTTTAAGTTCTGCTATACTTTTATATTTTTTATCAAGTTCTTCTGATACATTTTTGTTGCCTGCAAGTTCCCTATCTATATCTTCAATTTCTTTCACAATCTTTTCTTTTTCATCTTCAAGTTCTTTAAAATCTTCATCAACTTTAGTACTGTTGAGTTCATCAATCCTTGCTGGTATTTCTTTAAGTTTTTCATTTATTTTTTTAGTTTTAGACTTTGACATAGCTTGCAGTTCTTCTATGGCGTATTGCTCTAAATCAAGCTCTTTTAACTCTTTATTTTCTTTTACTACATCATCTGTACTTACATCATCTACTAAGCTTAAAAGTATATTTCTTCTTTCGCTTTTATCGATTATTTCATTAAAATATAGCGGGTTTGACAAAAGATTAAACTCTTCTTCATTTATATATTCTGAAATAAATTCTTCATATTCTTTTTTCTTTTTTGGCACTTCGTTTATATAAAAATCTGTTGTATGTCCTGAAAATTCTTTGGTGTTAGATCCCCTCTTTTTCTTCCAAATTTCCTTGTATATTCTCTTTAGCTTTACTTCTTTATCATTGAATAAAAATGCACCTTCAACACTAGTTTCTACATTGTGTATATTTTCTCCATCAATGTCATATGGCTTTATATCACAGTCCTTTCTATTAAAGCTATCTTTGCCATATAAAAGCCAGCAGTATCCGTCAAATATTGTTGTTTTACCACTTGCGTTCTCTCCACTAATTGTTGTTACATTTTCGCTAAAATTTAAGCTGTAATCTTTTAATCCTTTAAAGTTTTTAAATTTTAAATTTATAATTTCAATCTCCATATTAACCCCTTTCACCTAAGCATAAATTCTTGTTGCCTTAACTTTCTTTCTAGTTCATCATCTAAGATTCTTAATGTTGCACTGTTTGTCCTTGTTTTGCCTTGTTTATCTAAATGTCCAATAATTAGTGTAAGACTATCTATATTAAGGCTTCTAGCTCCCTCTCGAAGTCTTTCTTCTTGGTCTTTATCCATCAAAATTTCCTCGTACTCTTTCATAATCTTCTCCCTTTGGGTATAATACAAATATCTAAAATTTCGTTTGAGCCTATAAACATAGGCTCTTTTCTTATGCCAAAAATGCCATGCAAGAACCTATAAACATAAGCGCTATTCCGGCAGTCCTTGTTATCTCATTAGGACCACATAAAGCCAACAACATCATTAACCCCACAATAAATAGTCCTAAAACCTTATCCCTAATCCTTTCTTTTTCTGGTTTTGCTGTAAACTTCACGCAAACATCATCAACCTTACGACCATCCAACATCTTAAAAACATCACTTCTTTTTCTAATCTTTCTTTTGCTATTTTCCATATCTACTCCTCCCTTTCAAATAAAAACCTCTTAATATCTTCCTTGCTATAATAAATATTACGTTCTGATAACCTGTAACAAGGTAAACCATCAATCCTCATTTTCATCAAAGTTTCATTTCCTATCCCCAAATAGTCATACACTTCTGTCTGCTTCAAGAAATCCTTATTTCTTAAACTCTTCTTATCATCTGTAATACCGTCCTTACAATCCAAACTGTACCTATATAGACACCTGCATAACTCAATTAGCTCCTTATTCTCATTTTCAATCTCGAGAACGGCACCTACTAATTTGCTTGCTTCCATTTTCGTCTCCTATCCTAAGAACTTATTAACAAAATAAACCTGACCCTTACCAGTAATCTTTGTAGTAGTAGTCACAACATTAGTCCCATTACTATCTATATAAGACCCCTTCTTCATCTCAAACAATCCTTGCTCAATAAACACTTGCTTAGGTTGATTCCTTCTTTCTCCACCCTTGCACAAATAGCCCTTATTCCTCATCCACTTAAACAAATTATTTTGACCAATCTTCTTATCACTCTTACCTTGCCTAATAGCCTCTTGACTTATTAACTTAGCTAATTCTCCCATTAAGCATGACTTACTTGATGCTGATACTGCATCGGCGAATAATACTTTAGGTTTATCTTCTTCAATCTTTGTTTGAGCTAAGGCAAGTCTTGCTTCTGCCTTTTTCCATTGATTAGCTATTTCAATTATTGAATCAGGATCTGCTAAGATATCTTTTGCCTTTTGCTCAGTCATATAGATCCCTTGTTTTCTTATGCTTGGTAGTACTTCGCTTGTTACCCATCTTTTAAATTCTCTTGCCTTATCCATTTTTGATGAAAAGATTAGGGAGTATAAACCTGATTCGTTAATAAGAATAGTTTCTTTTAATTGGTTTCCGTCATGCACCATTTCTTTTTTTCTATCAAGCTCATCTACATGCCTATTTATATCTCGGCTACCATTTCGGTACTCGAGAATTTCTGCTATATCTTTGCCAACAAACCAAGGTTCATTATTTTTATCTATAATAGTTCTAATCTTTCCAAATTCGTTATTTTCAAAAATTTTAATATTATTCATTTTCCCTCCTTTTTGTGACAATTTATTCGGATTTTCATATTATTAGTCCTTTATAGTGACAATTTATTTTAAAAAAATATTTCATCTACTGTCTTATCAAAATATAAAGAATATTGTTTCTTTACTTTATCGCTTGGTACTCTAGTACCTATTTCATACATCCCAATGGAACTAGTAGAAATACCCAGCAACCTTGCTAACTCTTCTTGGGTTTTTCCTTCACCGACTCTCAACCTTCTCAACTTATTTCCTAACCTTTTATTAACCTTTTCAATAACAACCACCCCCTTAAACTTTCTACATCTCCAATGGTATAATATAAATAAAACACCAAGGAGAAAACTATGACGAATATACCAACAACAATCTTATACTATGATAATTTAGAACTAGATGTCCCAAAACTCTGCCCACATTGCCACAAAGAAATGATTCCTACAATAATTAGCAAATCTGAACTTCAAACTTATGGTCAAAATAGGGTATTTGCTATCTTACTTAGATGCAATATATGTTCAAGTTTTTATGCTGTTGAATATATTTATAACAACCCAAGGCAAAATCCTAAACAAACCTTAGTTCCATATACTTATTCCCCAACTGTAGACTTAAATGTTCCCGATAATATAAAAAAAATATCTGAAGACTTTGAAGAAGTCTACATTCAATCTGAAACAGCTTATCAGCTTGACCTAAAACAAATAGCAGGTATGGGATATAGAAAATCTGTAGAAATACTTGTCAAAGATTTTTTAATATATAAAGACCCTGACAATTCCGAAAAAATTCTAAAATTGACCTTAAATTCAGCTATATCTAAAATCGAAAATAAGAAATTAGAAAATTTAGCCAGAATGTGTGCCTACCTTGGCAATGACCAAACCCACCCTATAAAGCTTCACCCATCAAAAGATATTGATGACTTGAGAAACTTTACTGAAAATCTTGTCTTACTAATAGCTTTTGAAATAAACTACCTAGATGGTACTCAAAGTATCTTGTCAAATTGATTCATAGGATCAACTCTTCCCACAAACTCATTATCCTTGTAGTAGTCCTTAACCTCCCTATTAAAAACTTCAACATCACTTTCTATCTCATAAGTTACTTCAACAACAGAAGTAACTTTTATTTCTTTAGGAATAAGTTTATTCCCTAACCTTTTATCAAACTCTTTCAAACAACCACCCCCTTTAAACTTTCTCAATCTCCAATGTATAATATATACAAGGAGGTGAGAATATGATTTTTAAATTTATAAATGTGATAACCCCATTAGTGTCAATAATATCGATTTTTATTTCACATTACTTAGGTATGAAAAAAAGTAACAAAAAGCTAGAGAAAGAATCTTTACAAAAAAGATATGAGACTGTATATATCCCATATATTCAGTTGCTTGCAAGGTCTTTCCCCCTACTTCCCTATCCTATAAACACTTCCGAAGTAGCAATAACTATAAATTCTATTACTTTAGAAAATATTGAATATCTAGGAAAGAATTCTTCCTTGCTAGCTATAGATTATTATTTAGCTATGTTAGACTTTTTTGAATACTGTAATGGAAATAAAGCTTATTCTAATGCTAAAGATAAAATTAATACTACATTCATAGAAATGACTCAGGAAATATTACTGGAAGCATCACAACTATCACGAGAATTAAAGCTAGCAGACATATCACAAGTTTTTTATAACGAGATTCAAAATTATCAATAACATATATTATTAACAAAGACCATAAATTGGCGAATATTGTTATTAAACAAATGTCCATTATTATCTCCTATTTTATTAATTTCTACCAATTTTATAAATTTTACCAGTCAAGATTTTACTTCCGAGCCTTAGCCTAACAGCAAAGGCTCTTTTTTATCTTTTTCTTTGACATTTTTACACCACCAAATTAAATCTCCATAATCTCCAATCTGCTATAATAAAATCAGAAAGGAGGTTATAACAATGTCTAGTAAAGTTGAATTTAGTCTTACAGAACACCAAGCAACAAAACTTTTGCTTCTTCTCATTACTTACTCTAAAGAAGGAGCTGTAGTTAGTAAAGAAGATGCTCAACTATTCAAACAAACTATTAACTCTATAAAAAAGACATATCCAAACATTGAAAAGATTGAAGAGCTCCTCAATACTTAGACTTCTTCCAAATATCTAATTTATCTACAACATCCATCAGTAAATCAAATTTCTCATCTTCTGTTGTGCTGACAAATCTTGAAGAATGAAAAATAAAATCACCCAATAATCTACCCTTTATTTCTTCAATATCAGAGTCAGTCAACTTAACTTGATTGGCTCTTTTATTTTCTACTAAATTTACAACATGATTAAGTTCGTCCCATTCTGCCCTAGTAAATTTTTTCCTAAAATCTAAAAAATCATTAACATCTTTATCAATTTCTTTAATCTTCTTTTTTTCCATTATCTCCCCTTTCTACCTAAACAAATTAATCAAACTTAACAAAATACTAAAAACATTCAAACCAATTATAATTTTTAAAACATTTGTAAGTTTCTTTCTATCATCTTTCATTTTTCTTATGGAATGAGTATAGTATTGATATAGTAGGGCTATGCCCTAACTATATCTATTATTTTGATGATTAACTCAATTAGCTTATCTATTAAACTGATTACCGCAGTAGCTAATGCTAATTTTATGAGTTGATCATCTTTTTTATTGTCTTCTTTACTCATTCAATCCCCCTTTCTTGCTTTGTTAATTATATTATATCACTATATGTGACAATGTCAAGAAAATAATATGTTTTTATTCGTTTTTTGTCCTTAAATGTGACTATAAAGCCATTTACTTTATCACTTATAGTGATATAATAAAAATAAAAGGTCACAATTAGTGATAGGAGGAGTTATGAAAATTGGTAATACACTTAAAAATTTAAGAAAAAACTATAACATTAGTCAAGAAGAATTAGCTAAAAGATTACAAACAAGTAGATCTAGTATTGGCATGTTTGAGAGCAACGCAAGAACACCTACTACTGAAACTCTAATAAAATACTCTGAGTTCTTTGATGTTAGCGTGGACTACCTTTTAGGCGAACAAAAAGACCACCTAGAACCCCTAGCAAGAGCAGTAAGCATGTACACCTATCCCTATATAGACGACTATATTTCAGCAGGCAGTCCTGTAAACATAGATGGCATGCAAAACCTACCACGCATACATATCCCAGATGAAATCCTCGGCAAATTTGCAGGCAGTAAGCACCTATCATTCATAAAAGTAAATGGTGAATCAATGAACAAAATAATACCAAACGGGTCAATAATTGGAGTACTTGATTACAACAGCATCTATGACCTTAAAAACGGTGACATAGTAGTATACAAAACCAAAGACAACGACTTTGCAGTCAAATACTTCTACCACATCAAAAACAAACTAATCTTCAAACCCAGCTCAACCCTAGACTGTTACTACGATAAAATCTTTGACATAAACGAAAACATAGAAATAATAGGAAAAGTAGTGTTATACTCAGTAATACTATAGAAAGGTGAGGAAATGAAAGAAATTCAAATAAAAAAGCACTTATATATAGATGAAAATTTAATAAATTCATATCTATCACAAATCTTTCAAGGTGATATAGAAAGTTTAATTTTAAATAAATCATCAAACAAATCAAATGAACACGAAAAGAACTTACAACAAAATAGCAGAAATACAGAATTTGGAACAAACTTTCCTATAATATCAGCTAAAATAGACTTAGGCAGTGAAAGTGTTACTGACACATTAAAAGACGCAAGCTCTATATCAAGTGGTCAAAGTATAAGAAAAACATATGACGCTTACGCAAAGATAAATAAATTCATAGAAACTATACATTTAGAAGAAAATGAATTTCAAAATTCTAGCATTGTTTTAATAAATAAAGAATTAAGCCTTATAGACTTTAAAAAACTAAAAACCATTATGAGTGACGACTTTTTCAAAGAAAAGGCGAAATCAGATATAAATGGCATCCAAATAAAAGAAAAACTTAATAGACAAGAGCGTAGAAGATTAAGCAAGGACAAAAAGCAAAACTCAGCAAATGAACTTAACATTCTTAAAAATTTAGTAGAAATGCTTGAATTTCTAACAAAAATAATGCCTACAGATTTAATGTTCTACACTGAAAATTTACTTATACCTATAGATGCACAAAAACTATTATGTGACCCTAAACAAATTTCTTATAAATTCAATAATGATTTAAATATTATAGGTGAAGTGATAGGAAATTTAAATTCAATAAACAGTTTTGATATTAAGGCAGGAGAATTTACAGGAATTGAATCCATGATAAATAGCATAGTTATAGAAACACTTACTAATGCATTAGGAATAAATCCTAATGACACTATATTGTTAAGACCTATAGTTTTGTATTCTCAAACTCCTCTTCAAACCTCTTTAAAAGATTATTAGAACCCTTAGAAAAATCTTCAGATTTGCTTTTTTTAGAATAGAAATCTTTCTTAAAAGATTTTATATTGTTATTAATATCTTTAGATTCTTTCAAAGATTCTTTTAAATTTTGTTTGAAAAGCTTTAATAATTTATTGCGATTCATGACTATACCCCCTCTTAGTATTTTTATACCCTTAAAAATCATGTATTCAAAAGAACATGGACCACTATTGCCTTTTTTTAACCAGAAAGGACAAAAAATGAAAATAACAAGTTACAAAGACAAAGACGGACAAACCCTTTATAAATTTAATATATACCTTGGGAAAGATCCCCTAACAAACAAAGAAATAAGAACCAATAGACAAGGCTTTACAAGTAAAAAACAAGCCCAAATAGAATACGCTAGACTTAAAAAAAGAGGCATAAAATCAATATCAACCCACACCATAAACGATATATACAAACAATGGCTTCCACTATATGAAACAACAGTAAAATACACAAGCCTTACAAGAGTAAAAGGAATCTTTAAAAATCATATACTACCATACCTAGGCAACAAAAAGATAGACAAAATAACAACACCCACAGTCCAAAAACTAATAAACCAAAAATCAAAAATATTAGTAGACTTTAAACTAGTAAACATGTATCTAAATATCCTATATAAATTCGCCATAAATCAAGGCTACACAGACTTTAACCCATGTACCAATATAATCTATCCTACAAACAACACAAAACCTAAAAAAGAAGAAATAGAATACTGGACTAAAGACGAACTAAAAGAATTTCTAGAAAAAGCAAAAATAGAACTAACCACAATGTGGTATCTATTTTTTAGAATATCAACATATACTGGACTAAGAAAAGGTGAAATCCTTGCCCTAACATGGAAAGATATAGACTTTAAAAATAAAACACTAACAGTAAACAAAAACCTATCAAAAACAAAAGAAAGCAAAAAGGCAATAACAAGCCCAAAAACCAAAAGCTCCTATAGAACAATATCAATAGATAAAGATACCCTAAATAATTTAAAACAATGGCATACAGAACAATCAGAAACTGGAATAGTAAATATAAAACAATATATCTTTACGACACAATCAGGGGATTTAATAAACCTAAACAGTCCAAGAAAAAGATTTGAAAAAGTAATCAAAAAATACAAACTAAGAAAAATAAAACTCCACTCACTAAGACACACCCACGCAAGCTTATGCTTCGAAGCAGGAATGACTATCAAAGACGTACAACATCGACTAGGACATAGTACAACAAACACAACCATGAATATATATGTCCACGTAACTAAATCCCAAGAAGAAAAAAGCGCCGAAAAATTCCAAAAATTCATGCTAACGTAACAAAAAACGTAACAATAAAAAATAAGACAGCCTATAAACATTTAAAATAAGCTATCTTGCAAAAAATGGCGCGGCATTGAGGATTCGAACCCCAGGCCTACTGGTCCGTAGCCAGTCGCTCTATCCAGCTGAGCTAATACCGCACATAAAAAAATGGAGCGGGTGAAGGGAATCGGACCCTCGCAACCAGCTTGGAAGGCTGGGGCTCTACCACTGAGCTACACCCGCACATAAATTGAATTTTGGAGCGGAAGACGGGATTCGAACCCGCGACCCTCGCCTTGGCAAGGCGATACTCTACCACTGAGCCACTTCCGCATATATCTTTGAAATAGTAATATTTAAATAACCGAAAACAATTATGATAACTATCATTGAGGAAATTCAAAAGTCTATTTCCATTTTTTTATTTTATTGAATCACAATAAAATTGGAGCTGATGATAGGACTTGAACCTACAACCTATTGATTACAAATCAATTGCTCTACCAATTGAGCTACATCAGCACATTGGATCTCTTTTGAAATCCAAAGGCTTTATCCTTTTGTAGCAATAAATGCTTAAAGGACTTTTGGCGACTTAGATGGGACTCGAACCCACGACCTCCGCCGTGACAGGGCGGCATTCTAACCAGCTGAACTACTAAGCCAGAAAATCTAGCTTTGCTAAATTTGTACTCCGCTCGAATCTTCTCAGAACCGGACGGCTTGTTTAATGGTGGAAGTAACAGGGCTCGAACCTGTGACCCCCTGCTTGTAAGGCAGATGCTCTCCCAACTGAGCTATACTTCCAAAAAAATTATATTAGTATTATAAAAAAGTAGTAAATCCACCAGGATTCGTAATCCTATCCCTTATAGAGTTTCAAATTCTATGAATTTGAAATTTCTGAGATGAGCCAAATGGCGAATCCAGAAAACTATACTGTCGTAAAAACGGATGTATCCTCTTATACGAAGTATTAAATATATAATAATATTATACATAACTTGGTGACTCCACCGGGATTCGAACCCGGGATACCGCCGTGAGAGGGCGATGTCTTAACCACTTGACCATAGAGCCATAAATTAGGCTATAGAAAATAGTCTATTTCATCAATTATATCAATATATAAATCAATTTAAAAATATAAGTAAATTTATAGTTTATTACAATAAATAAGTTAGTTAAAAGTGGTGACCCTACCGGGATTCGAACCCGGGATACCACCGTGAAAGGGTGGTGTCTTAACCGCTTGACCATAGGGCCTTATCATTATAAATAAAATTTTGTTAGGCCCTAAGGCCTAACAATAATCTGGTAGCGAAGAAGAGACTTGAACTCTTGACACTCCGGGTATGAACCGAATGCTCTAGCCAACTGAGCTACTTCGCCACATGGTTGCGGGAGTAGGATTTGAACCTACGACCTCCGGGTTATGAGCCCGACGAGCCACCAAGCTGCTCCATCCCGCGATATTGGCGCTCAGGGTGGGGCTCGAACCCACAACCTACCGGTTAACAGCCGGGTGCTCCACCATTGAGCTACCTAAGCACTCTTATTAAATTTATAAATATTTTGTTATTCTATGATAAGTCTCCTATGTAAGAGGTTACTATCTAAGTCAAATACTAAATACATTCTTATATAAATACCTCCTATTTATAATAAATAGGAGATATTTAATAAGTTTGGCAACTTCCTAATCTCCCGGGAGGTCTCCCTCCGAGTACCATCGGCGTTAGAAGGCTTAACTTCTGTGTTCGGTATGGATACAGGTGTATCCCTTCTGCTTTTGTCACCATATTTTCTTTAC